>MUZZ01000077.1:253-3891 GCA_003266075.1 Methanosphaera sp. rholeuAM74 | reverse complement strand
AGGTTAGTTAACTCCTTCTCATACCTATCCATCTTCTCCTTGATATTAGGGTCAAACTTAAGAAAACTCTTAACAGACTTCTTAAACATAGTCTTAGACATCTCATACATTTCCTCCAAAACATCAATGACAGGCTCTTTAACCTCCCTATTCTCCTCAATAACAAACTTAGGGATATGACAGATATGATCACCAATACGCTCCATATCATAGGCAATTTCATTAAAGACAAGCGTATTATTAAACTCAAAATATGGATCCAACGAAATAACAGTATCAGTAGAAGACTTGATCTTAGTGTACATACGATTAGTGTTCAAATCCTCATCCAAGGCCGTCTGTGCTAAATCAACATCAGTATTCTTAAGTGACTCAAAAGACCAAGCAAACTGTTTCAAAATCTGCTCACCCATCTCCTTAAGCATTTCTTTAATAAAATACTCACCAGAATACTCTGGAATAGAGTTATCAGTCTCATACATCTCCGACATTTCATTAAATTTCTTCAAATCAACAACATAAGCCTTCTTAATAATATCATCATCAATCAATGGCTTCAACAACTTAGTAACATAACGTCTACTAATATTCAGCTTATCAGCAATCTCATCCTGCGTAGAAGGAGCTTCATACAATATAATATCCAATATTTCCTTTAACGTATTATTCTTAATACTTTTTGGCATAATCTCAACCCATACTGAAAAAATTATTTATATTAATCTTTGTAGAAAGAATATAATAAAACTATCATAGGATATTAAAGACAAATACCGATAATAGTCATATACTGGAAATACTTGAATAACTATTATTAACCCACAAATGATAAATATAAAATTAGTAGGAAAAATATGCTATTAAATTCAAGAGGAAAGAATATAATGTTTAACGAAGAAATAATACAAGAAGAAATACCTGTAAACCTCCTCAAGAAGATTATGCAGGCAAGAAAGAAATTCAAAGACAAAGGAATAAAAAAATCAGGATACAACCACTTCCAGAACTTCGCATACTATGAGTTAAAGGACATAATACCTGACGCAATAGAAATATGCATAGAACTGAATTTGGCAACACTATTTACCTATGAAGATGACTACTATAAACTCAAGGTATACGACTTGGACAACAAAGAAGTAACAGAATTCCGTATGCCAGGCAAGGACTACAAGAACGAGGGAAACATAAACAACCAACTACAAAACCTCGGAAAAATACAGACATACATCAGACGATACCTATACCTACAATTTCTAGATATTACAGAAAACGATGTTGTAGATGCAAGTAAACCAAAGCTGAAACACCCAATAACGTAGTGATTAACATGACAGTTAAAGAAGTATACGCTGGAAAACTAGTTGACAGGAAATCAAAGTTCTACGCACACCTCTACACAATCGACGACTTTGAAAAGGACGTAGAAGAGGTAAGAAAGATACATAACAAGAAATATAAAAAGGCAGCCCACCACTGCTACGCAGCAAAATACCATGACCAAGAAGACCAACGAAATGACGGAGAAGTAGGATCTCCTGGTAGGGTATTAATGGAATTACTCCAGGAATACCAGCTTGATGGCTATATGATAATGGTTTCAAGGATATTTGGCGGAATAAAACTGGGTCAGGGTGGTGTGGCAAGAGCTTTCAGGAATGCTGGACGTGGAGTAATAAAAGCATATATCGAAAGCTAAAAAAATAATAATAATTTGGGGGGGTGATGGCTTAGCTAGAAGTAGTAGTAATTGTCATCATCATCTTCATAGTATATCTCATCTTCTCTTATACGCTTTTGTCTGAAATCATTTTTAGATCTTTTTTTATCGACACGAGTATTGAAACTATGCGTTGTGTGTTCTGTTTCATCAAGGTTCTCACGTACCGTTAAGACGGTATACAATATTGTTAATATTATTGCTATATTAATGTACTCCTTCATGGAACTTATAAATGAGAAAATCATTGATGCGTGGATGTTTGTATCAGCATATCCGAAGATTAACTCTATTAATCCCACAATAATCAAAAGTACTCCATAGTGTTTTCCAATCTTCTTAGACAATAATGAGTATGCACCCATGATTATCAGTGAATACCCTATAGTCCTAAATAACTTCCAGTTAGTCACTGATTCCAGGTTAAGGAAGATGTCATAAGGAATTATGCCAATTGTTCCCAGAAAATGTATTAACTCAATAATCAGTATCACGACTAATGGGAAGATGAACAGAACCTTCGTTGTCAAATGACTTTCATTGGACGTGGATGCAACTTTTTTCTGTTTTCTTCTACGCTTCTGGTAGGGTTTTTTCTCTATTGGACTATTAATGGGATAATTTTCAGTATAATCCTGTTGTCTTTCTGATATCTTGTCTTTAAGAGGTTCTTTAAAGAATGTTTTAAGGAACTCTGCTATTAATGATGTTACAACTGCACCTATTATTGTACCACTAATTCCCATCATTGATGTTAGTACTGCAACAACACCAGAAATAAGTCCTATAAGCAGTATATCGGTAACTTGGGCTTTAGACATATTAATCATTCCTCGTAATATTATTTGAATTTAAATCTAACACTATTTATAGTTACTAGATAATGTTATTTAAATGTTGTTAAAAATAGTTTCTCATAGAATAAGACTTATAAGCCTTAGGGGGGAATTGAACCCTCGACCTATGCCTTACCAAGGCATCGCTCTACCCCTGAGCCACTAAGGCATCATATATTTTTTGGTTATAAGTGCAGGGGATGGGATTTGAACCCACGTAGGTCTACACCAGAGGATCTTAAGTCCACCTCCTTTGGCCGCTCGGACACCCCTGCATTTCAAAATTATAGTTGAATCTCTTTTAAGAGAACAATTATATTTAAGTTTCATTTTATATATATACTTTATGGTCGTTTTTTTAGTCTGGTAGATAAACATGGTTAAAGCAATTATCACTACTCCCCTTTTTCAGATGTTAATGAATATTAATCCTACAACGCATAGAATCATCCCAAAGATCTGTTTTAATGAAAGATTTTCCTTGAATAGTATAGCACCTATAACAACTAGGGCTATTGCCAGACAAGTATTAGCCACTAGTGGTGCATTATTTACCTGCCAACCTACACGGTATGCATAAATATAACCAGCTTCTAAGCCAACAATAGCTATACCCAAGGCTATTGACGTCCAATTAATCTTCGCAAGTTCAAATAAGGCATTCTCGGATTTTGTCATGAAAAGAAATATTAATCCACACACTAATGCTCCAGTAAGATAGGTTATCATTAATCCACCAAAGGCATTGACATTACTAGGCATGGACTTACTGCATATATGGTAGAAACAATTGGATGCTACCACTATTATTATCGGAATGATATAATTTATCATAATAAATCAAACTCACAATCTAATTTAACATAAATAATTCTTAATAACACTTCGTTAACATTATTAATACACATAATTTATTTGTTTAAGATAATATCCTCGTATAACTTTTTTTTTCAACAGAATTAAAGTATATATAGAACTTTTTATATAATATTACTTATAATATTCATTAGTATAACTGGTACGGCGACCATAGCGATAGGGTCACATCTGATCTCGTCTCGATCTCAGTAATAAAGTCTATC
>MUZZ01000077.1:0-200 GCA_003266075.1 Methanosphaera sp. rholeuAM74 | reverse complement strand
ATTTCACACTATTTTTGTGGCATTTTAATTATGGAATTTATTACGTATTTCGACGATTTTTTGTAGTAAGTTTAAGACTCTCATTTTTCACAGAAACTAATGAATACTATTAAATATGAATATTAATAGACATAGTAATGTTATCATCTATTAATCATAGTTGATGACTGCCTGATACGAGGGTTGCTCGGGGAGGAATG
>MUZZ01000133.1 GCA_003266075.1 Methanosphaera sp. rholeuAM74 | reverse complement strand
TTGTTAATACTTTTTTTATTTTATTGTAGCTATGAGTTCTGTTTTGAATAATGTTGCAATGCTGTCAAGTTAAGATTTTTATTTATTTTAATTCCTTATTTTACTTATTCTAACCTTTTATTACTTTAATTTTACTTAATTCTATAATTTATTTAATTATATTTAATATTACAACTATATGTTTTATATTAGCTAATTATAAGAATAAATTATAGTTTATTTTATATATTACTTATTATATATTATTATTTAGTTAATTCACATGGATTTTATTTTTAGTTTTTGTTTTAGTTTATTGTGGATTTAATTGATAATATTTGGGTGTTACTTATGTTTTTATGTAATCATATGTTGGATAACATGGGAAGTTTTAATAGTTATGTTTGTGAAAAGTATATATTAGAAGAAAATAAGTTTGTTCGTAATCGTAAATTGCCTCAGGAATGCATTATGAGATATGTTCCATGGAATCGTGGACGTACGACTGCATTAGAGGCTTTATATTTTATGGAAGAATTTTGGGGTGATATGGATATGGATGTTTCTAAACAAGCTATTTCTCAAAAGAGGATGATTATTGACCCACAGGCTTATGTTGATATAAATGAGGATTTATTAAAAAGAATATATGGGGAACCAGAATTAAAAACCTATAAAGGCTATTATTTGACTGCACATGATGGTTCAATATTTGATTTACCTAATTATCCTACTATACGAGAAGATTTTGGTATTGAAGAAAATATTAATCATTCTAAACATACCGCTACAGCCAGAGTATCCACAATGGTTGATGTATTAAACGAATTTATTCTAAGTTCAACCATTACCAGCAGAAAGTCCAGTGAAAGTGATCTTGCCATTGACCATTTAGAAGATGTTAAAAACAGGATTGACCTTCATAAAACAATATCTATCTGTGATAGAGGTTATGTTTCTAAAAAATTAATGTTAAAAATTATGCAACTAAAGTCATATTTTGTAATAAGACTAAAAAAAGACACATTCATAGATCAAAGATATAAACTAACACAAGATGATGAAATAATTGAAGTACCACTTACTAAATCATTCATAAAAACAATACCTGATGAAAAATTAAGAAAATTCGCAAAAAAAGAACAAAAACTCAAACTAAGAATAATAAACATAGAATTGCCAACAGGAGAAATAGAAACATTAGCAACCAACTTATTTGATAAATCAATGACAATAGATGATTTTAAAGAAATATACAACAAAAGATGGACAATAGAAACCAATTACGACAAACTAAAAAACAAATTAGAAACAGAAAACTTCTCTGGTCGAAGAAAAATAATCATAGAACAAGACTTCTACTCAGACGTATACGTATTTAACATAGCAACAGTAATCAAACACGACGTAAATGAAATAATAACACGACAACCACGAAAAAACAACAAACACAGATACAAAGAATACTCGGCAAACTTCAATATAGCAGTAGGACTAGTAAAAAAAGAATTACTCAACCTCTTATCCCCTGATGAAGAAAAACAACAACAAGCAATATCCAAAATATTCAAAATACTGCAGAAAAACTTAATATATGTAAAAGAAGAAACAGAAACAACAACTCGCGAACCGACCGATTACGGACACAAATTCCACGACAACAACAGAAGATCATTCTAAAAAAAAATATACACGATACAAAAAAATCTCACACAAAAAATACCTTAACTTGACAGCATTG
>MUZZ01000007.1 GCA_003266075.1 Methanosphaera sp. rholeuAM74 | reverse complement strand
TACCAAAGGGCAAGTCAGATAACAACAAAAACATTAGTTGTAGTTTTCATATTAATTTTATTAATAGAATTGATTTACTACATCATCTAAGGAGAGAATCATATGAAAGATGTTATTGTAATAGGTGCAGGACTAGCAGGATTAACCTGCAGTACAAAACTAGCACAAAACAGTATAAAAGTAAAACTATTTGCTCCAGCACAATCAGAACGTTCACAATCTGTAATGGCAATGGGTGGGATAAATGCGGCACTCAATACCAAAGGACAAGATGACTCTGTAGACCAGCACTATAATGACACCATGAAGGGTGGACAGTATATTAACAACAAAAAAGCCGTTAAAAGACTGACAAGCGATGCACCCAAGATTATCCAGTGGCTAAGTGAAATTGGAACAAGTTTCAACAGGGATGAAAATGGCAACGTTGATGTCAGGTACTTCGGAGGACAAAAAAAGATGAGAACAGCATATGCCGGTGCAAGAACGGGAAAACAAATAGTTACCGCATTGATTACCCAGACAAGAAAATATGAATCAAGTGGACTGATAAAACGCTACACGGGCTACAGATTCCTATCATTAATCCTTAACGAAGACAATACAAAAGTTATAGGTGTTTTACTTCTAAATGAAGTGACAGATGAGATACTAGCCCTCCAATCAGACAATATTGTAATAGCGACTGGTGGAATGAACAAACTATTCGGAAAAACATCTGGTTCCATACTGAATGATGGATGTACAACTGGATTACTACTACAACAAAATGTTGACCTAGCAAACCTTGAAATGATACAATACCATCCGACAACAGTAGATACACCAGTAAAAAGAATGCTAATAACCGAGGCAGCACGTGGAGAGGGTGGAAGATTATACACACTTGTAGACAACAAAAAATGGTACTTCATGGAAGAATGGTATCCCGAATTAGGAGCATTAATGCCAAGAGACGTAGTGTCAAGAAGCATATACAAGGTATGTCACGACAAAAAACTGACAAAAGACGACAAAGACTATGTATACCTTGATTTAACCCACCTACCAGAAAAAACCGTTAAAAACAAGCTTGATGAAGTCTACGAAGTATGTACCAAATACATGGATTTAGACCCTACAAGGCAAGCAATCCCAGTATACCCAGGAGTACACTACTTTATGGGTGGAATCAGAACAGATGATACGCATAAAACAAACATAAAAGGATTATATGCTATCGGAGAATGTTCATCACAATACCATGGAGCAAACCGATTAGGAGGAAATTCACTTCTAGGTGCAATTCATGGAGGATGGATAGTATCCGAGCAAATAACACAAAAACAAGTAGATAATAACGAGAACTATGAAGAAGAAGTAAAAAATAGCCTTAAAAAAGAAAAAAGAGCATATGAAGAATGGAAGAAAGTACAGGAAAAAAACAGCTTAACATCTTCATATGAAATAGAAAAGGAAATATCTGCAATAATGAATAGTACAATGGGAATATATAGAAACGAGAAACAATTAACCGAAGCATTAAATACTCTGACCAAAATAGAAGGAAAACTTCAAGATACTAATTCACATGGAAGCTATTATGAATATATAAGACTTGGTGCCATCACCATACTAGCTAAGGCAATGATAAAATCAGCATTAGAACGAAAAGAAAGTAGGGGAGCACATCAGAGAATAGAATACCCCGAATGTAACCAACAATATGATAAAACTACGACAATAAGTTTTACCGACAACAATTTAAGTGTACAATTCAGAGATACAGACGAAGAAATGGGATGGTAACGATGAAGAAACTAGATGT
>MUZZ01000218.1:2453-5975 GCA_003266075.1 Methanosphaera sp. rholeuAM74 | reverse complement strand
ACTTACTAGTCTTGTTTTAAGTTGTCCTACATTGAATGTTTTGCTGTCACAGGTTGTCGTGGTATACTGGTTACTTTCAAATGATACACTCACATTGTTTACTCCGAGAGTAGTAGGAGTATAAGTGTATGTGAACGTTCCATCTGCACTAGTTTTTACGTCGAATGATTCATCATTGATTGTTAATACAATATTATCGCTAATACCTGTCTGGTTGGAGTTAATCATTAGTCTACCAGTAATATCCTTAGCTACAAATACTTTAAAATCACTAATATCATCTAGAATTACTGATACTTCAGGTTTGATTACATTAATTGATAATGTGGACTCCTGTGTAGATATAGTAATTACTCCTACTGCTGTAGGTGTATAAGTATATGTGAAAGAACCTTCATCATCAGTAATGGCAGTATAATTTACTCCATCTATTATTATTCCGACTTCTTCATTAGCATAGGCTGAGTTTAGTATTGTAGCATAACCAGATATAACTACTTCTTCATCTATTAAGTAGTCATCATTCAAGTCATCATTTAAATACACTTTCACATCGAGTGGATTTGTTGTGAACACACCACTATACTCCTCGGAGGCTGCCTTATAATTGTCATTTCCTTCAAACTTGATACTAATGTTATAAGTTTTTAACCCCTGCGTAGCATTGTAGACTACATTGAAATCACCATTAGCATCTGTGGTGGTTGGAACAGTTTTATCATTGATAATCACGGTAATCTCTGCATCTGCTACTGCTATACCGTCTATGTCAACTAGCCTACCTGTCGTGATAGTTTCAATAACGTAGGCTTCAACACCAGTAATGTTGATGAAATAGTCAGAGCCTTCACCCACGTCTACAGTTAATTTAGTCCTTTTTAGACCGACTACTGTGGTAAATTCAATTGATGCATCATCCATTTGATATAATCCACTAGTTAAGTCACGACTAGCAGTAACAGTATTAGTACCTGTCTGTGTGAAAACATGATCATAGCTAAATGTACCATTAGTACTCCTGACAGTTGCAACCTCATCTACACCACTGATTGTGAGGTTAAACTCAGCGTTATCAAGTAATGTACCCTGGGTATCAGTTACCGTACCAGTTATATGTGTTATATCGTTAACATCTGATTGTTCTACTTCATCGAATGTGACGACTAATTCTGCGATTTTAATATCGAATGTTCCAGATAGACCATTCGCAGGGTTATATCCATCACAACCACTAAATCCTACGCTGATTGGAATGTCTGTTTTTAACTCTGTTACAGGGTACTGATATGAAAACCTACCATCATCATCAGTTGTGACAGTAAATTCATCACCGTCTACGACAATGCTGATGTCTGCATTCCTAACAGGATCACTGTTAACTGTTGTTAATGTACCAGTAATGACTGTGTTACTTACCACGTTTATTGTGGTATTGATCTCATTTTCATTATCGTCAATAGTTAGTATAGTATCAAGTGGCAATACATTAACTTGAATCTTGCAGGTGGACTTACCATAAACATCTGTAGCATTAAATACTATAGTTAATGGGTATTCACCAGTTCTTTTAACAGGTATCAGGATATTATTGTCAGCTTCAGTGATTGGATAGTTATCTATTAATACTTCATCACCATCACTTATGGTTACGTTAGTTGCTACGTTGACAGCAGTTCCGTTCTTGTCACGTACATTGACGGGTAATATGAAGTTATTAAAATATCCTTCTATTGTCGTATCGTTTTCAATATTAAGTTTTGGGGCACCTGGTAAAACTGTGAATGTATCCGAACCAACTATATTCCTATTTTTTGAACGCATAACACTTACGTTCAACATATACTCCTTATCTGTAACATCAGGAACTGTAAAGTTTATGTAAGCATTTCTATTTAGTGTGACTTCCAAATCACCTGTTTGATAAATTGTATTATCAAGAGTTATATTATATTTATAATCAGATGCAACTGACAGTTGTGCAGGATGGACGAGGTGTAATTCAACTACATCACCAGGATAACCTGAACTAGCGTTCATAGTGAGTGTTCCAGGATAATTCACAGTTTTTAGGTTCTTGTCATCCTTTGTCAGTTTGGAAGTGGTAGTATCTGTCTTGTCATTGTCGGATGTCGCTTCCTTTTTCTCTATTTTATTATCATTATCGTTTAGGATAACACTACCTGTGTTATCACATTCTATCGAATTGGTATTGCCTAGTACTGTATTATTAGTAGTGTCCTCATTAGCAGAGACTATGCTACTGCCTAGTAGGACTATTAATGTAATTATAAGAAATACTAAACAATATTTATTAAACATTCTTTTTATCATCNNTATTCGCCTTAGAATATAAATATTTATTCGTAATATTAAATACTAACTAAATCATACTCGGTGAGGTTATTCACAACTAATCAGAAGAAATTTCTGAGAATAGCACCTTTTTGAATAAAATTTAATTGAATAGATACATCCATTACTTTAATATTACATATAATAATTTGTATAAAGTATTATTAAATAATATTGATTAAACAATTGTTTTATAAGGCTTTATTTCAAAAATTAGCCCTTAAGCTTCTGAAGTTGAAACATGTTATAATCAAAAGCTATAAAAACACAACTGTAAAATTATTGAATTAGAAACGAAACAATCCAAAGACAATTACTCATAGAACAAACACGGTTATGATGAGTACAAATATCAAAAACAAGTCATGACCATATTCATCGAATAAAAAAACAAGAAAATCAAGAAAAAGTCTTTAAAACCGAACACAGAACACCCACTAAGACTACATAGTAAACCAATAAGATATACTCCTCCCAGAACGAATCAAACAATACATACATCTGAAATTAAGTAGTAGATACTGGATATATGATGAAGACAGAGTCAGAAAACTAACATTAAATAAACATGTCTCAGAAAAAGTATGCTAAGATAGTAATCTGCTATGTAATACTTATATGTAATATTAAGTTAATAAAACAATAAAAACATAAATAATACCATAAAAAAAATTGGATGATTAGATGAAACACCAAATAAGCCAAAACGAGGCAAAAGAAATACTAACACAAGACATAAAACACACCCTAAACACAATAAAACAATCAAACAAGATAAGACCCAACAAAGAAGTAACCTACTCAAAAAACGTCTTCCTACCAATAACACGCATATGCCAAAACAATTGCGGATACTGCACATTCAAACAAGAAATAAAACAAGCCGACTACATACTAATGGAAGAAAACGAAGTACTATCCAAGATAAAACAAGCCAAAAAGTTAGGATGCAAAGAAGCACTATTCACATTCGGACAATCACCAGACCAAAACCAAGAAGTACAAAGAAAACTAGAAAAAGAAGGCTACGATGACATGGCAGACTACACATACCACCTAGCAAAAACAGCACTAAACAAGTACAACATCCTACCACACACCAACATGGGAATAATAACAAGAAAACAACTAAAACAACTATCCCAAGTAAATGCGTCAATGGGATTAATG
>MUZZ01000218.1:0-2440 GCA_003266075.1 Methanosphaera sp. rholeuAM74 | reverse complement strand
AAATTCATAAAAACAGCTGGACAAGAAAAGATACCATTCACAACAGGACTACTGGTGGGAATAGGAGAAACAACACAAGACCACATAGACTCACTATTTGAAATAAGAAAACTACAAGACAAATACTCACACATACAGGAAATAATAATCCAAGGATTCAAAGCCAAAAAAGACACACCAATGAAAGACCACCCAGAACCATCAGTTACCACCCTATTGAAGCTAACAATACTCACCAGACTAATCTTTCCTGATGTGAGCATACAAATACCGGCAAACCTCAACAATAATCTAATACAAGAATTCGTTACATGTGGAGCAGACGACGTAGGGGGAATATCGCCGATAACAAAGGATTACATCAACCCAGAACATGCATGGCCAGAAATAGGAGAACTCAAAGAAAACCTCAAAAACATAGGATACACCCTAAAAGAAAGACTACCAGTCTATGATAAATACATAAACAAAGAATACCTTGATAAAAACGTCTACAACAAGGCAATACAACTAAAAAAGGAGTTAGACAAATAATGGTGGGGAAGTTATCTTAACACTATCTCTGGCAAGAACACAGCTAACACTCCAAAGAATACGCTTAAGAAGACGTATAAAATGGCAAGCCACACACTACCACCACTAATCAAGTCACCAGTCTCCAAGGCAAAAGTCGAAAAAGTGGTAAACCCACCACAAACTCCCACCTGCATAAAAAGAATCAAATAGTCATTAACACCAGAGTTTCTGGCAACAACGGCAGTAATAACACCAATAGCCAATGCACCAACGATGTTAACGATTAAAGTGTTAACCGGAAAAACTCCTGACTCATTAAATGGTATTAAACCCAACAGATATCTTAAAACAGAGCCAACAGCCCCACCAATTGCCACAGTCAAACATTCGACAATCATCTTCAATCCTCAAGTTCCCTTTCTAACCTAGAATATAATGAATTCTCTTTTATCTCTTTTTCTCTTATTTTCTCTAGTTCTGGTGGAAGAACCAAGTCTAACATACATTTAGGACATTTAAGATTGGCACTAGCCTCATCATAGCCACAATCACANNTAAAACAGTTTTGTCTGAAACTTATCATTCTTAAGGATACTTTTTTGTTTAGCCTCCACAATAACATCATCTTCATTGATATGTCCTATTAGTATTGGTGAGTTCTCATCATGTAGCCTATAATTGCGTCTTGCAACATGCTTATTCTTATTGGCATAGCAGTACTTACAACCATTAATGCAGGTATTATACTCGCCAATATCACTATAATTCATGCACTCACAGCCCTTCCTGAAGCCTTTAAGTGAGGTTTTTTTGAAATCAACATCATTAGCCCTGGAAAGTATTCTAGGTGTAAGACAGCCACCACCTCTAATTCCATAGCTATGATAATTATCCTCACAGGCACAGCTTTGCAACTTTAACCCATACTTAGCTGCGATATTGCCTAAATTTTCTGCAATACGATCCTTGTCCTCAGCAGATAAGTCAATTATCTCGGGCATATTATAGGATAGTTTATCATACATGTCAACGAAGCTGAACACTGCAAAACTAACATAATCAGAGATGGCTGATGCAATGTAATCAAACATACTAATATGATAGTCAACACTATACTTATTAGTAAGAAGAATTGGGTCAAAACGCCAACAAAGCCTCTTCTTTCCGACAATATGTGCTAACTCCATCAAGGTGTCAATGCTATCATCAATACTAGCCACATTGCCTTCGACATCACAACCATAGCTGGTGATAGTATAATAACAGAATGTGTTATAATCAGCCATTAAACTACTCATGCTATCCAGTATTGGTTCATAGTTTTTTGAACAAAAAACAATACAATCAACCACATCATTAGATAAATCATATCTGAGTACCTGTTTTGGAACGTAGGGATTTCTAGAATAGGCGAAATCCTCATCCAAACGATTCATCAGCCAAGGAGTATAATAATTGACAATATCAGTCCTTGCACCAACATTAATAATCATGTAAGACACTAACTACAAGGTGGTAATCTGGCATCCGTCCTTTTCAACAATAATAGTATGCTCGGTCTGGGCAACCATACCATTATCCCTATCCTTAAGCACGGCATGTGGATAAATGTTACCTGACATAACTAGTGGACGCATAGCTCTAGCAAATTCTGTATCATTCATGCTGGTTTTAACATGACGTTGAGCAAATGGGAAATATCTGTTATGCTTTCCAATACTTTTTAACAGCATTGTAGCACGTGGGTTCCTAATAGGCTTATTGTTCATATAAGAATAAATATAATACTCTGGAATATCACTGGTTACACCTGCACCACTAGTAGCGAAAGGCTCAATGGCAACATGGTCACCCTCCTTTAGCTCATGAGTACTGCCATCAGGGTAGTTGGGAATACTGAGACCAGCGTGCAGGTTATTCTTCT
>MUZZ01000280.1 GCA_003266075.1 Methanosphaera sp. rholeuAM74 | reverse complement strand
CCATATTTTTTCTACGCTAAAAAAAATAACCTTCCTTTCTTTTTTATTCTTTTTTAAAAATCACATCTATTTTTTGATAATCTAATACAATCTTATTTTACCCTATAATATAACATTCCAAGTGGATACGCTCTTTTTATCATCACCAAATCTTTTATGGTCGATGAATATTATGGTCATCAGAAGTCTAAACATAAAAAAATCATATTTTCAGGTTGGTAGATGTACATGTACAACAGCAATAAGTAGAAAAACAAATACTCTACTCATAATATCAATAGGAAGCCATCATAAAACAACAATAATCTCGGACAAACAATAAAATAATCATGGATAACTATGAGAAAACAGGGGATGAAATAAATGGGATAATATGGACATACACATGCTAAACAACAACCGAGTTCATAAAGTAAATGGGGGCGTAGTTTCACAGATTAATAGCTAGATACAGTAAATCCCATTTAGAATAAAATATAACAGGTAATTATTATCATGTTTTTAAATTAGGTGGGGCTATGCTTTTCAGATAATCTTATAACCCATCAATACTACCATAATTTGATTTATAACTCTCAATACTACACTCACGTATCTAATTATTCACAATTCAGCACTATCCGTCATGATTTAAACCAAGATTAAAGTTAAACAATCCTCTGGTAGGAAAATCTTCACCTTTAACAACGGCTTCACTACAAAGCATCACGTCATTAGCAAAATAATAATAAGCCATTAACAGTAACATATAGTCCCGAAAAATAGAGACTATTATATTACAGTCACCGACAAAATCACGTTTTCAAAAATGTACATGGAATCTTAAATGACATATAATATTTTAATATGGGCTGAATAATTATATCAAGAAAAAATCAGTATTTATAATTTAAAATAATAAAGGATACGGTGTATATAATAAATATGCTCCCATTAATGAAAACGAGGGTGTGCGACAATTATTTTGCTATGTGAATTGCATATATTTTTATAACATGTATTAAACATAATATCAAGTCATGTTTGATAATTATGAACATAGTCGTGACAAAATCTTGCTAAAAAACATCTAAACGGAATTGTTGCACGTTCTCAAAACCAAAAAAAAGTATAACAAGGGACAGATAAGTAACTGTCCATGTTTAATGTACCAATACGATTAAACTTATCATCCATGCCATGTGTGATTTAAGAGATATCATACCCATGAACAGAGGAATAGACTCCCCATTACTCTTAGCCAGAGAACACTTATAAGTATCCCATATTACATAAACCCAGTATTCGACGAAAAGCAAACAAATGAAATAAGCGTGACTAAAATGAAAATAATTCACAGTTCCAAAAAGTGGAAATAATAACTTAACATAAATAACTAAACACGTCAAACCAATACCTATTTGAATCAATCCTCGCTTATACAACCTATTAAAAAGATTACCAACTCCAGTTATAAACAAAAAAGAAAATAACAAGGAAATTAAAGAGGATTTAATAGCCTTCTTCACAGAATCATCCAAAGAACCTGAAATAATAATTTTCAACAAATCATACATGACCCATATCACCAAAGGAATGAAAAAAATCTCTACCGTTAACAACAAACCATACCAAAACCTGAAATTATCTGGTAAAAAACCAAGACAATTCCAAACATATTTTGCAGATGTAAAAGGAGAGAACAACGGATACAACAATAAAACTTCCTTTAAATCCAACTAAAAACCTCCAAATCATAGCATTGTTAAAAAAACACCAAAATATAATATTAAATTCATAATACACGCATAATAAAAAATCATTAAAAAAAAATGAAACAATCATTTTATTCCCACAAATTTATCCCAAAACTTGAACAATCCCCTAGGAGGAAAATCTTCACCATTAACAACGGCTTCACTACAAAGCATCACGTCATTAGCATAATAATAATAAGCCATTAACAGTAACATATAATCCCGAAAATTACCAAACCATATATATAAAAAATCATATATTGAAATAGACGAATGTTGCAAAGAGAAAATCATAGTTGAAGCAACTATAATAACTAGGATAGTTTGATATAACACTCGTTTATATGCCTTGTTGAATAAATTTGTCAGACCACCCAAGAAGAACAGACCTAATATGAAATATAAAATTAATAAAATGAATGTTCTTTTAGATGGTAATAACTCTCTAAAACTATCAATTTCGCCTTTATTCTTCAGTACAACATATTTAATAGCCAAATAACCTACAGTTATAATTAAAACTACTGGTGCTGAACACAAAACCATTAAAATAAATGGGCCACTCCACATTAAAATGGGTGTGGGAATCCAGCATATCATCATTGAAGGTATGTTTATAATATTTTTGAAAATAAAAAAATAAAGAAAAATAACCATACACATACAAACATACAACACACACCATTTATACTTCATTATACCACCTTATATTATGCATAGTATGGTTTATCAAGGATATTCTTCATAGAATTCATGTAAATCAACACCATCTAACGGAGACTGTAAAAAATGTTGAAATGGGTTATTATCTTCAATAAAACTATTTTTAAAATATTGTTTAGCTTCAGATTCAGAAAGATTACGTTTTTCACCTTTAACTGGATCAATATAATATGCTCTAGTATAATCATATTGTCCAAATCCAACAACGTTAGTATTTATTTTAATAGTAACATACGGTGGATAATTATTGTAGAAAACATTTGTAGAATTAACTTCACCAGCAGGTTGTTTTGGTAAAGTTATTGTATAATAACCATCATACAATGAAGGCATAACTGGAGTAGTTTTAAGTTTGGGTCCGTAGTTGACATGAATATCATGAACATCGTCCGTTCCGAATAATTTACCACCTAAGTTTAGATGAGAATATATGGTGTTAAGAAATATATACGAACTTTCATAAAAAGCATCTAACAAGTAATATTCTTTTTGATTTTTCAGAAAAAACATTTCATCATTATTGAATTCATCTGATACAACCATATTATTATGTATTATCCATGTATGTAATATTGTGTCCATAATAAACAAGTATATCTCTGTTTTGCTTATCTTCATACCTGAGAACACACAATCTAAAAATGGTGGTCTATTAATATAACTTTGAACTAATGCATTTATTATATATCCCCCAACAGTCAGATTAAATGAATCGTCATAATACACATCAAAAGATGAAAGTATGTTAATAATAGTTGAAGAATTATCCGATGGATTAAATTCGCAGTTTAGACATATGGTTTCTATTCCATGGTAGTTTCCGTCTTCACTTATTGTTATGTCTGTTACTATTCCTGTTAGTGTGTCGATTATTAGGGTTATGTTGTTTTCTGGATCCATTATGATGATGTGGTTATTGTTTGTGTAAACTTGTATGGAGTTTGTGTTGAGTTTGCTGAGTATTGTTTCTATGTTTGATGGGATTGTCCTGTTTCCTGTTCTGTTTCTAATGATATTTAACATTTTGCTTTCATAATAATTTAGGGAGATTGTTGTTTCAAATGTGAATGCTGTTGAAAATATTGTTTCTTGAACTTCCATTCCCATATCTGGTGTGAATGTATGTGTTATTATGTGTGAAGCATTAACATATATCGATGTTGTGATAGTGGATGTTCTATTCCATGATAAGTTGTACGTGTATGCTTTATATTCAGCGTGGGAATCATACATTTCCACTATTTTTAATGCTGATAAAAAGTAAGCATCCCTTGCTGAAAGATTATATCCACCCACATTATTTAACAGTATGTTTATATCAGTCTGTGTTATTTTTTTGTTAACTATTGCATAACTTTCTAGTGTTCCCGTGTATTTTAGTGTCATGTTTTGTAGTTGTTGTATTTTCTGTGTTTGTGTTAGTGTGTTGTTTTTCAGTATTGTTTCCTGGTCTTGGTGTGATAGTGTGAATGTTCTTGTGTTTTGTTTGTTGTTTATTGTTACTATGGTTTTGTAGATGTTGGGGTTGTTTATGAAGTAGTTGTAGTCTGGTTCTCCGTTGGTGTTGTAGTGTATGTTGTTGTGGTTTTTTGTGTATGTTATTGTTGGTATGTTGTTGTTGCAGATTTGGGCGTAGGTGCTTGTTAGTATGTTTCCGTTGTAGTTGTTTTGTTTTGCGAGTTGATTTCGTATTCCTATGTCGGATGTTGTTGTATAGCTTAATTCCTCATATGGTACTGTGTTTGTTTCTATTATTGCTGTGCTGTAGTCATCTATGTTGAAGTTAATGCTGTCTATTAATTTTATTTCTTCGCCGGAGATGTCGGGTCTTGTTGTATATTCTACATTAAATTGGTTTATGCTGTTGTATACTTTGTCGTTGTATGTGATAACTGTGGTGTTGTCTTGTTTGTATATTGTTATGCCTGTAGTTTGTGGCTTATTTAGGGTAGTTGTTGTTTTGATTGTACCATCAGATGATATGTGGTATATGTTATTGTTTAAATCGTTTACACCATTTAATGGGAAATCTGTGAAATAGTATATGTTATTGTTTATGTTGATTGAGGTTAATCGTATGAATGGTAACATTATCGTCCCGTTTTCTCCTTCCTCGAGTATGTAGTCATCCATGGGGTCATTGTATTTGTTCACGTTTGGTAGTGTTATGTTATGATAGTTTGGTAGTATTATGGTGTAATTTATTGGAGTGTATCTTGTTAGTTCTCCATTATGGTATTGGTAGTAATAGTAGTGTTTGTTTTGGTCTACTAGTGCTATGTTTAGCGTGTTACTATTATGCATCCTTATTTCATGGTAATCATATTCAATGTTGTTTTCATCTGGTACAGTTCCATCAGTTGTTATGTGTATATTGTATATTTTGTCTGTTTGTATTATTAAGCGTTCTGTGTTATCTATTGAATCCTCGGATTTGATTGTTATTGTGGGTTGTATTACTTCATTCTTAGGTGTCCGGTATAATGTGACTTCGCTTTGTATGTGTGTGTTGGCATCTTCTGCGTAGTATTTTAGTTGTGTTAAATTGTTTAATGTTAGTTTAGTAGTTAAGTCTGCTGTTCTTAGGTTAGTTGTGTTGTGTGGATCTGATCCATCACGAGTATAGTATATGGTTATGTCCTCATCATCACTTGTGAATGTTATGTTTTGTTGACCATCAACTAAATCAGACAATGGTTTTACAACAACTAGGGGCGTATAGCTAGGATAATCTATGCTTATTTCTTCTGATACTGTTGTTGTTAGTGTGTCAGTAAATGTTGTGTGTAGTATGTCTCCATTGTGTACTGTTAGTAGTGTGTGTGGTGTGTAAGTTTGTGTGTTATTGTTGTTGATGTGATAGTTGATTGTTCCCAGCTTGTTTGCAGTTAATACTATTTTTTGTACTGTGCTTGTTTCTATGATGTTGTACCCTATGTCCGGAGTTCTATAATCAGTATCTGGCATTATATTGACCTGTGCATAGTAACTAGGGTATTCATTATCCATGGTATGTAGTGTTGTTGTTATTTGATGGTAGAATACTTCACTTTCTAGCCCATTATAGACATAGAAGTACTTGAATATGTATGGTTTGAATGTCTGGGCTGTTGAGTGTAAATCATGATTAACTGTTTTGCCGGATGTACTCTGCAGTCTTATGTAGATCTCCGCATTTTCTGTGAGGCTACCACTATTATATGTTGGCATTGTACCATCTGTTGTATAATACATTGTTAAATTATCCACAGTAGTTATGTTTATCTTAACTTTCTTGATACTTGTTGAAATGTCAACTTCTGTTGGATTTATGGTTATAAGACCGTTGGTGTGTTGTGTTTCTCCATATACTGGGTAGTATGTGGAATAATCGTTGACATTGCCCGTGTTTCTAGAGTCATATATTGTCAGTATGGTTTTGTATCGTATGCTGTTAGAAGTACTTGTTTCTCCTACCACTAATTCCAATTCGTATTCTCCTTTCTTCCACGTACCGGGTACATTTGTATTTAATGTTGCTTGTCCATCTGTAATTGTTTGTGTAGCTAGTGTTACTCCGTTTACTTTGAATGATAGTGGCTTGTTTGTAATAGTGGTTCCATTGGAATACGTGACATTAGCAGTTACTGATAAGGTGTCACCTATAAATGCTTCAACTGGGTTAACCCCCAATATTACGTCTTGTTTTAGTACTCGTATAGTCTTATTTAATGTTTTTTGTGTACTGCCGTGACTGTATATTATTTTTAGTGTATGATTTCCTTGTGTGACTCCATTTATATAGTATTGGGAGTTTGTTGTTCCGTTGACGACATTCGCGTATAGTTTATTGTTTTGTGCATCTTTAAGCGTTTTTCCATTTAATTTAAGAACTATTTTACCTACGTTTACGTTGACGTAATCATCATAATAGGTGTGTGTGAGGATATTGTTTGTATCAGAAAGATATAATGTGTCTGTTAGTACGTCTATGTTTATTTCATCACTTTCTAATGATGTTGTGGTGTCGTTTAATACTGTTATGGTTGTGTCTATGTTGAACTCGTTGAAACTGTTTATAACTATGCAATGGCTTCCAATCTCAAGGTTAGCTGTATTTATGCTTATTGTTGATTGTGTGTCTGTTGTAAATGTTTGTGTAATTCCATCTAATGTTATGTTTAACTCCTTGTTAATCAGATTAAGACCGTTATCGTCTGTTATCCTGATTTTTAGTGGGTTGTTTTGGTAAATCTCTGAGGTTATGTTAAGGCGGTATTCTTGTGTTGTGGTATTGTTTGTATACAGTTTTAGTGATGCTGAATGACTGTATCTGTCATAGAATTGTGGGTAATAATATAGATCAGTCCAATTTATTCCGTTTTGGCTTATCTGTGATAGTCCTTCTTGAGAGTATGTGGATAGTGTTCGTTCTAAGATGTAACCTGTTGTGTTCTGGGTATTGGATGTTATCTTTACAATTATGTTAATTTCATCGTTTTTGTTGCATTGTATGTGATAGTTTAGTGGAATTGTCCTGTAGCCCAGCGTATTTATGTTTCCTGTTTGGGTATACACTTTATGATTGTTTTTGTATATGTCTGCCTGGTATTGTGATTGGTTTAGGAAGTATGTTCCTATTGCTGTGATAGTTTGGTTAGCTGTTATGGTGTATGTGTTGTTAATCCATAAATCCTGTGAATCTAATGTTGCATAACCATCATATGCAAGTACTGATTGTTGATAGATGTTATCATACCTGTTGTCTTCTCTTGTGTCAAATGCTATGTTATTAACATATAATCCATTGTTTGCTGTAGCAGAGTATAATCCGGCAAAGTTTACATCATAGTATGAGATGTAATAATATTGTGTGTTAGTAGTACTATCTTCGACTAGGAAAGCACCATCACCTGGTGGTGTGTTTGCGAAGTTGTTTTTGTCATAGTTATCATCCCATCCGATAATGCTAACAGCGTGATTAGGTGTGTGTAACTCATCGTTGTAGCCATTATTATTGTCGTCGTTCAGATAAGTTGTCGTCGTTACTGCACCATACTTCATGATTGCTGACTTGATTTGAGTATTATCCATGGTGTTTTGTCTGTTAGGTATGAAAACTATGTTTTGTACTTTGTAGTCTTTTTCCTGAAGTAGTGATAGGCTACTGTATGCGTAGTACTTATCTTTATCTTCTGTAACAGGGCCGGTCCAACTATTATAATAACTGGCGGCTTGCAGTAAATCACTTCCAGTGTTTACAGTTAAATCCGTGTTGAGTTGTGAATTACTGCTTACCATGTTTTTCAAGTTATTTTCTGAGAAATTATATGTGTTATCTTGTGTTTTCAGAATACTTGATTCGAGTGAAGCTGTTGTAGCAAAAGCCCAGCAACTGCCACTATCACCCTGACTTTGAACGGGTGTTGTCCAAGTATAATCTCTTAAATCATAACTGGAGGTTATTGTTATTGTTTCGTCATCATCTATCACATTATTTCCGGGTACATTGATGATTGTTTTGTTGTTTAGTATGTTTATTGTATGGTTTTGTGTTATTATGTTGTTTTCTGAATCTGTGAATATTACTTGTATGGTGTGAATTCCAAGAGCTGTGGATGGGATGGAGTAGGTTAACTGATATTTTTCACCTACTTTAGTGAATGTTCCCATGTTTGTATTGTCAAATTTAGCGGTAATCTGTCCGTCACTTCTTAGGTTGTTGAAGGAGTTTATGAGTTTTGTTTTTAGGAGTATTTGCTCGTTAGGATAGGCTGTTTCTGGTGATTCAACTATGAAGTAGGCGTTATCTGTTATATTCAATTGTTTATTTGCCGTGATTATAGTGCTAGTTAGGTCGTCGTTGTAGGTTATTGTTATTGTGTCGACGTTGATATACTGGGCTGGTATACTGTATGTGTATGTGAAGGTGTTGTTTTGTTGATTTAAAGTGATTGATTCGTTATTGTTTATCTGGATGCTTACAGTTCCATTGGGAGTAATGATTTTATGGGAGGAATTGGTTATTATTAAGTTTATTTGTGTTGTGGAGTTGTTTTTTGTGTGTGTTGGCATTGCAAGGTACATCCTGTAGTTGTGGGCATTGTGTTGGGTTATGATGGTTTCTGGTGTTATGTTGTATGTTTTTTGTGAGAAGTTGGGCGTGTTTGTACCCCAATAGTTGTTATCTATGTTATAGTATCCCATGGCTTCTGTTTTTAAGACGTGAGTAGCTCCCTGAGTGAAGAGGTTGTTGTTTAATAATAGATTGCTGCTGTTGATATGTATGCTTGGATTACTGTTTTTGAATAGGTTTGATTGTATACGTGTCAGTTTACTTTCGTATATGCCTATGAGGGGTGTGTTGTTTGAGGGGTTGTTGTTGAATGTTGAATTTTCTATGTTTATTGTTGATTTGACTGAGTATAATACTGCGTATGTTTTTGAAGCTTTGTTGTTTGTGAAGTTGGAGTTGTTTACTAGTAGATGTGTATCTCCAACATGAGTTATGGCAGCACCACATAAAGCTTTGTTGTTCGTGAATTTTGTGGATTCAATGTATATTGTGCTGTTGTCGGAGTATATTGCTCCACCCATGCCGTTTGTGTTATTGTTATTTGTGAATCTGGTGTTGTTTGTTGATACTAGTGAGTTAAAGGCTGCGATACCTGCACCATGTATTTCTGCTTTGTTATTATAGAAGTAATCGTCATCATTTTTTAGGATGGATTTGTTTAGGTATATTCCTCCACCGATTAATGTTATGTTACTTGTATTATACTGGCCATATATTGTTGTTATTATGCGTATGGGGTTGTTATATCCGTTAGATGTGTAGTTATTGTTGTTTGAAAATATTTTTGAGGTGTCTGCGTAAATTGTTGCTCCTACTTCTGCGTTATTATTGGTGAATTTGTTATATTCTATGATGGTGTCTATTTCATTGTTTATTTGTATTGCACCTCCACTTATAGGAGCATAGTTATTTTTGAAAGTGTTGTGTGATATGTTTGTTTTTCCGTTTGTAGTGGTTATTGCTGATCCACTTCCGGCTAGGTTGCTTGTGAAGTTATTGTTGTTTAATGTTATGTTTGCCATGTTGTATACTGCTCCTGCCATGTTGTTTGCAGTATTGTTATCGAAGATGTTGTTTGTTAAATTTGCGTTATAATCGTTTACTATTGCACCACCTGTGATTGTTGCTTTGTTATTTGTGAAGTTATTATGGGTAGCTGTTATTGTGTTCTTGTTTGATATTACTCCGGCAGTTTTTTCTGCTGTGTTGTTGTTGAATGCGTTGTTGTTTAGTTGGCATATTCCATCGTTGTATATTACGCCACCGTGTCCTATGTTTAAGTATGTGTTGTGGGGATTAGATATTATTTCTGTTTGTGCTTGGTTAGACTCGAAATTACTGGCTTGTATTTGAATGTAGCCTTCATTGTAGATTACTCCACCGTATGCACCGTCGACTTGTGTCAGGTTGTCATCGATTGTGAGGTTTACCCTGGTTTTGGCAGTATTTTGTGTGAAATTAGAGTTTTCTATGAGTGTGTTGTCCATGTTTAATATCACTCCACCCAGGACTACTGCTGTGTTATTGTAGTAGTAATCATGACTGCTTGTGTAACTTCCATTATTGTTTATGACGCCACCATAACGGGCTTTATTGTCATGAAAGATTGTTGCATTGCTTGTTATTGTAGAATTTTGGTTGTTTATTGCAGCACCAGTATTTGCTGTGTTATTATATATTGTATCACCATTTAATGATAATGTACTGTCTGTTGTGTATATTACTGCTCCTACTACTGCTGAATTAAATTTGACGGAGTTTTCTGTTAAGGTTGTGTTTCCTGTGGAGTATACTGCTCCACCTATAGTTATTGTGTCGGGTGTGGAAACAGTTGCCATGTTGTTGCGTATGGAGTTCTTTATCAGTGTTAAATTGTTGGTATTGAATATTGCTCCGCCCTGTGGTGCCCAGTTATCGTGTATAAATGTGTTTTTAATATATGTTGGGTTACTTAGATATAATGCTCCTCCTGAACTACTTGCGTGATTGCTTGTCAAATTGGCATCTAATATTGTGAGATTACCCGTACTATCGATTGCTCCACCGTGAATTGCTGTATTGTTGTATATTGAATCACCGTTTATTGATAAGCTATTGTTGTTGAATATGGCACCGCCATTATTAGCGTTGTTGAATTTGATGGAATTTTCTTCGAGGGTGAGTGTTCCATTTGACCAGATTAAGCCACCCATGTTTCCATGGTTATGGTGTATTGAATTTCTTATTAGTGTTGTGTTACCAAAATTTGCTATATTACTGATTAAGTGGCCATAATTGTTTTTTATTTCAGTATTTTTAATGAATAATGTCCCGTGATTCATGATGATGCCTGAATAAAAGTAGCCGATATTGTTTTCGAATATGCTGTTATATATTTGGAGGATTCCCCTATTGTTTATTGAACCGTATCCATAGTTATAATTGTTTCGGATTGTTAGGTTATTTAGGGTGACATTATAGTCATTGCCATATATTACCATTAATGAGTATTGGTTATCTCCATCAAGTATTCTTTCATTTCCATTGATTGTGATGTTGTAAATTAGTTGATTTTCAAAGCGTATCGGTGTATCTATGTTATATACGTTGTCACCATTTAAATTTATTATAGCTGCTATATGCTGTGAATTTAAATTGCTTATAGCCGTCCTTAGTTGGGCATAATTGTTTACGTTTATGTGTTTTATTTGCCTGTAATCCTCCACGAGGTAATAGTCTGGTAATTCATCATTCAAGTATAAATACTGGATTATCCCTGTATATAAGTAGAATGTGTCTTCAAAGGACAT
>MUZZ01000004.1 GCA_003266075.1 Methanosphaera sp. rholeuAM74 | reverse complement strand
AATTCATTTATGCCAAGTCTCATTCATTAACGTGTTGATGTATTCAGTTGATACTAATGGATTTAGTTTAATAGTATTTTTCGATAAAAATGTCGGGATGAGGGTAAAAGATAAGTTTTAGAAAGCCATGGCTATTATGAATAATAAGAAGATGAAAAAACAACAATAACATAGGTAAGTCTCAAATGAACGAGAGTTACTGTTAGAACTAACACTATCTCCACTATTAACACGTGGAAGACCCTCATTAACTATACGTGATGTGTTGTAATCCTGACATCCAATTAGTCGTATATTATCAGGATCATAATAGTCATATTCAATATCAAGTAAGTCAGCTACAGCATATGGGTCATCACAATCAGTAATATCCAGAATACCATCTAAAACCTGCTGAGCTTGAATTTCATCATGTCTCATTTTTCTCATACGAAAACACCTACTCATTACTTTAATTAGATGATTACTATAGTGTATAGTATAATCGTGATAAAATATATCTTTTTCTAAAAATAATGGGAAGATGTGTCAGACTCTATAATATGATGTTACTCATAGCAAGGTAGGAAAGAAGAGCTGAAATTAGGATTGAAACTATCCAAACTTTTCTATTCCAGTTAATTACATTAATGCCATCTAACATATAGAATGGGATTAAATTAAAGAATGCGATGAAACTATTAATCTTAAAAGCCATAATTGATACTAATAACAACACTCCATAGGCGTCATTAGAAAAGATAATGCTGAATTCTTTGAGTATGAGTACTAATAACAGGAATATGATTGATAATATTATGTTTGTGATGTTACCCGATAATGAAATTATTCCCTTCTCTTTATCATCTGCCATCCTAGCATAAGCTCCATAATCCATGTAACCTGGGGTTAATATCATGACAGAGAATATGAAAGTCAATAATGAAAATATTAGGCCATAACCCCATTTATTATATGTGACTGTATATTTGAACTTTAAAGCTGTCAATTTATGAGTGTATATTTTGGCAAATAATGATAGTGCAAATACGATGAGTGCAATAGGAATAACTACTATAAAGTCGTTTAATGTGAACTTGAAGTTATAATACATGTGTACGGAAAAAAGTATGCTTATAAATGCGATACTTATTATGATATCCTTTAATTCTTGTTTTCTGAACTTAACCATCATATTATATTTTCCCTTTACTCTTTGGTATTATATATGTAAGTTTTAATTTATAAATTTAGTCATAACTAAATTTATGAAAGATTATTAAAAAGAAACAACAAAACTAAAAAACAAAGGAAAAAACAAAAAAAGAAAAACAACACACACCTAAAAATAATAACATAATTAAACGAGGAGGAAAATTAATGCAACAAGATAAAATACTGGAAGCATTTAATAATGCATCAGATAACTACGATAAATACAGAAAACAAGCAATACCCAACATGGACATATTCTACAAAACACTAATAGATGAAATCACAGGATATACCAAACCAGAAATACTTGATCTAGGAGCAGGAACAGGAATACTAAGTGAAATGATTTACAATATATACCCAACAAGTAACCTAACACTACTAGACTTCTCAGAAGACATGTTAAAAAAAGCAGAAAAAAAATTTGAAAACACCACCAACATAAAATATCTAAAGGCCGACTACCTAAAATATGACTATACAAACAAATATGATATTATAACATCATCACTATCAATCCACCACCTAGAAAACACAAAAAAACAAGAACTATACAATAAAATATACGACACACTAAATCATGGAGGAATATTTGTAAACGCAGATCTAGCACTAGGAAACACGCCAAACACGGAAGAAATATACAAACAAAAGGATTACAACCATCTCAAAAAACAAGACATACCCGAAGAAGAAAAACAAAAACTCACTGAAAGAAGAAAACTAGATAAACCAGCAACCATAAAAGAAAACATGAAATACCTAGAAAAAGCAGGATTCACAGACGTCGACGTATACTATAAATACTACAGATACTTCGTAATGAAAGCAAAAAAAGAATAAACTCATACAATCAACCTAATAAGAAAATACAAAAATGGGGGGTATAAGTTAATGCAAAAGGAATGTCTCATATGTGGAAAACAAATAAAATACATACAAGAAGAAAGAGAAATGGAATGTTCACTATGTCATAAAAAGCTCATGACAAAAACATTCTGTGTGAAAGGACATTACGTTTGTGACGATTGCCACACTAATAACCTAGACAACATAACAAATATCTGTATGAACACGGACTCATCCAATCCAATTGACATCCTAAATAAATTGATGGACGAAGAATTTTGTCACGTGCATGGACCCGAACACCATATACTAGTAGGAGCATCTCTACTAACAGCATATAAAAACGCTGGTGGAGACATAAACCTAGAAAAATCCCTGATAGAACTAATCAATAGGGCAAAATCTGTGCCTGGAGGAACATGTGGATTTTGGGGTGCATGTGGAGCTGGTATAAGTACAGGAATGTTTGTTTCAATAATATCTAACTCCACTCCACTAACTAAAAAGGGATTCAAATTATCCAATAAGATGACGTCAAAATCACTCAACACAATCGCAGACATAGGTGGACCACGATGCTGTAAAAGAGATTCATATCTATCAATACTCAGTGCTATATCATTCATAGACAAGCAATACGACGTAGTAATGCAAAGAAGTCAAATCACTTGCAAGTACTCAAAATACAATAATGAATGCATAAAAGACAGATGCCCATTTTATCAAAAAGGCTAATCAAATTATATGATTTTCCTTCAATCATCCACTTTATACTTAAGAATGATAGTTAGAAGCAATAATATTGTGGATATAATTAATAAGAACACTGAAAAATACTTAAAAAAGATCGATATAGAACCCAAATAGAAGTATACGATAATGGATATAGCATATCCAAGTATAACCAATGGCAGGAAAGCCTTGTAAATTGACACATCAGAGTATTCATATTCATCTAGTTTTTTACCACATTTACGGCAGTATTCACTATTATTTGAATTGAATGCCTGACACTCATCACATCTAATCATATATTCCATCAACCATTAATAATCTTTAATACCCTCTTAGATAGATCTCGTTTTAGTCCCTATAAATCAATGCAAATCTAATAACACTATATGTTGAAGCTTCCCACATAAGTATATCTGTCAAGTTCCTGGTGTTGGTCGTCATAATAATAATCGAAAGTCGTTGCATTTGCTATATAGATGTGGGCTAGAGCTATTCCTATATCGATATTATTCATGTATCCGACTACCTTACGCTTAAGGATGTTCAGTTTTATCCTATAAATGTTATAGCTTCCATCATCATTGTGTGTGAAGTACCACGGCTGTGAGTTCATGGCTGATGGTGCATACAATGCTGGTAACAATCGTTCATCCTCTGTATCTGATATATCCTTCAAGTTTAACCTGTCAAAGTCGTCTTCAGAGTTTCTCTTTGGCTGTGATGTTTTTCCAAATCCTATAATTATTATGAAATCCTCATCGGGATGTTCTTCTAGTTTATCTTTTTTGGGTTTTCCCATACCCACCCAGCATGAACCTAATTCAATACTTTGAAGGTATAAGTCTACCTGCTGAAATATGAATCCAATATTTTCAAAGTAATTCTTCTCAGGCTTTGAGTAGATGGCTATGTAGTATGGTGCATTCCAAGGCATTAGGGTTCTAACTTGGCTACTTTCAAGTATATCATAACTAAATTCAATGTCCGGATTTAATCGTCTGACAGTTTCTATGTATTCGTGTATATCACTTAGGCATTGCTCATCTAACTGAGTTTCATCATAGTTTCTGCAACTTCTTCTAGTGTAGATTGTATCAATTAACATATTATAGCTCCAATATATTTATTCTATGTATTTATATTTAGCAGTAATTCTTTTAGTAGTTTCTTGTTGGGATACTTGTTTATTAGTGTGTCTATTAATTCTCTTACATCTTCACCACTATCTGGGTATGTCAGCATACGTTCTATGTAGTCTACTAGTAGGCTGTAATCACCCCTATGCTTTGAATACTTGGATTTTTCTAGTATTACCCTCTTATAATGCTTTATTATGTCTTCATGGTATTTGTCTTCATAGTATCTTCTGTAATCTTCTATGTAATCTGTTGGACAGTTGTTGATGATGTTGATAAACAAATCATCATATAACTTCTCGTCTATAAACAACTCGTTAAGAATATCGTATGATGAGTTTTCATTCAGGAATTTTACTATGTTTCTGCGTTCAATAATCCATTCATCCTTCGTATATGTACTTTTTAGTTGTCTTATATAGTCTATGCTTTTAATGTTATCCTCGTATAGTATTTGTTTTAGAATCCGTCTCGTGTTGGCTTTATCATCATCCAACTGGTATAGGCTAAGAAGTAGTAATGTATAATCAAAGGATAATTCACCATCTCTTTGATTTATCAGGTCTATTGCTTCCCTGATTTCGTTGTCATCTATTTTTCTGTTGACTAATATTTCTAGTATTGAATCATAATAGGTATTTGAATACAAGTAATCATTTACTTCATTAATAGGATATTCTAAGCGTAGAAGTAGTTTGTACTTGTATAATGCTAACATTTCGCTGTCATGATTTTCAAGTACTTTGTCAATAGCGTTAAGAAGAGTTTTTGAGTATGACTTGTTCTTAAAGTTATCATAACAAATCATTAACAGGTAATCTGATATAACTGGGTTGTAGTCATAGCTAATCTTGTTAATAAGGTAATCAAATACAACATCATTATCCTCTTTGGATTGTTTTTCTATTACCTTATGTGCATAATAATTACAAGAATCAACAACTTCCTTGATATCGATGAACTGGTTAACATCCTCTTTCAATGTAATATTATCATATATAATGAATAATAACTGTAAAACGTAGTCATATTCACCCCTATTATATAATAAGTCAATTTTCGTATCAATAAAATCTAACAAGTATCTCTGGAATGGTGATTGTTCATAGTAGCCATTTTCATTGTATAATTCAACTACATCAACCTCGAATATGTTGTTAAGCATGTTTTCATAGTTATCCAAGTCTTCTGGTGTAATCTCACCCTGGAATGTACCTATTAATTTGTCCTTAAATTCATCATCATCCACATAATTCTCATATATGTAACGTTTAAGCCTGATTTCATCAACATTCTTTAATATCTCATTGAATTGTACGGTATTATCATAATTATCCCCAATCACATGGTCTAATTTATGTTTGTTGATTTCATCATACTTGTATAATGTGGCAACCATGTGTTTACAGTTCAAATCATTCAAAGCATAAGGACAATCACAGTACATACCATTAATCTCATCGTCAGCCAATTCAATTTTAACATCATAAACTCGTTTATGTGAACCTTCAACCTTAGATATAATGCTGTTATCTGATATAACTAAGTTAAAAACTCTTGAATTAATAAAATAATCGTATCCACGGTTAAGTCTCTCTTCATCGAAATATCCTGTCCATTCCATAATAGCCTACACTCCCGCCAATATAGGATTTATATAATAATAATATAGTAAAGTATTTATTCCATAAGTTACATATAGTTAAATATGGTTATAGTTATGTAAGTTTAAAAACAAATAAATTTTCATTAAAGGGGTGATATAAATGAAAGGAATAATCGGTGCAATAAGTGGTGATATAATAGGTTCATCATATGAATTCAACCCAGTAAAGACAAAACACTTCGAGTTATACCCAAGGTCATCCAAATTTACCGATGATACAGTGCTGACACTGGCAGTAGCAAAATGGTTATGCACGGATGAAGATACAAACGAAGAAAGCCTAGTAAAAATAGTAAAAGAAATATGCGTCAAATACCCTGATTCCGGATACGGTAGAAGATTCGAACAATGGCTCAGCACTAGCAACACACAACCATACAACAGCTGGGGAAACGGATCAGCAATGAGAGTAAGCCCGGTAGGATGGGCAAAAGATACCCTAAGCCAGACAGAAGAATTGGCAGAAATCTCAGCAAAAATAACACACAACCACATCGAAGGAATAAAAGGTGCAAAAGCTACAGCAGGAGCAGTATACCTAGCACGAACAGGAAGTGACAAGGATCTAATCAAGAAATACGTGGAAGACAACTATGGCTACGACCTTGAACGTAAACTAGTGGACATAAGACCAGAATACAAATTTAATGAATCCTGTCAGGAAACAGTGCCGGAAGCAGTGATATGCTTTTTAGAATCAAACAGCTATGAAGACACCATACGAAATGCAATCAGCCTAGGCGGAGATGCAGATACACTAGCAGCAATAGCTGGAGCCATAGCCGCTGCATACTATGAAGTGCCAGACCAGATAACCGACATGGCATTATCAAAGCTCGATGAAAACCTAAAAAACATCTACAACGAATTTGTAGGAAAATACGAGGAGAAAAAATATGAATGACATATATCTGACAATCACAGGATTTAACCACTACCATGGACTGAAGGTTTTCAAGATAGGAAAACTGGTTAAACTAGTAAAAGAACCTGACAACAACTATGATGATGAAAATATAACAGTAGAATTGAGATATGCGGGTAAAGTGGGAAATGTGGCAAATAGTGTTAAAACAGTTGCAAGGGGCACAATGAGTGCTGGAAGATTGTATGACAAGATACAAAACGAAGACTACGCATACATAAAATTCATAACAGACACCTGCATAATTGCTAAATTATTAGATGATAACGAATTATTTGAAGAATTGAATGACAAAGAAAGTGACATACATTATATATGAGGTGATATTTATGTTAAGTATGGGGAAAATTGAATATTATCCACCGCAAACGTATAAGAATTTAACAGTATTCGGTATAAGAAATAAGACTGACAAAAAACCTGACTTTCTAACTTTAGATATAGGATTAGATATGGGCTTAGTTGAAATAACTGAATTGGATGATGCAGGCGTAGTATCAGAAGTAATCGTAAAGAACAATGCAGTTACACCCCTGCTAATACTCGATGGAGAAGAAGTTATCGGTTCAAAACAGAACAGGATATTCAATTCGACAATCATAATAGAAGCAAAAACAACCAAGAAGGTTAATGTCAGCTGTACAGAAGCAGGCCGCTGGAGCGATACATCCAAGGTCTTCGTAAGGTCTGATAATATTGCACCAGTAAGTTTAAGGAGGGGAACCAAGGAAAGCGTCCTCAAATCTTTAAGGCATGATAATTTATATCGTGCTGACCAGTCTAGGGTATGGAGTGATGTAGCACTAACACAAAAAGCATTAAGCTCTGTATCAGAAACTTCTGCCTTAAGTGACACATTCACAAGTATGGAAAAAGAAATAGAAGACTACCTTGAACATTTTAAAGTAGCAAACGGACAAAATGGTTGTATTGTAATAATCAATAACAAGATTGCCGGAATGGAATATGTTTGTGATGAGAATAAATACTTGCAATATCATAAAAAAATCATTAAAAGCTATATTCTGGATGCATTGAAAACAAGTAAAGACGTAGCTACCACTGTTAACACGGATGATTTGGATGAGTTTGTCTCAAGAATTGATTTGGATAAAATGGAAAAGTTCAACGTGGAAAGTAATGCTGATGATTATAGGCTAGACGATGAAGAGGTCACTGCATCTGTACTTGTATATGATGACAACATTATAAACGTTTCAATTTTAAACAAATTATCCGCATAGTTATATAAGATGATTGGACATAACTATTATTAGATAAAATAATTCGGAGATAAAGTATATGTCAGAAAAACAAGAAGTATTTGATTATATGAACAAGTGTGGAGTACTCTTTCTAGGTACAGAGAATGGCGACAAACCTAAGGTAAGACCATTAGGTTTTAGGATGTTAGTAGATAATGAAATTTACTTCCTAACTGGTAAATCAAAGGACTTGTATACTCAAATGCTTAAAAATACTAATGTTGAGTTTGTAGGTCAGAATGAGGGTGAGTTCATACGCTACTATGGTAGAGTTGTATTTGAGGATGATGAAGATAAAACTTTACTTAAGAAAGCTTTTGAAACTATGCCTATGCTTGAACAATTATATGGTGATGAAGGAAAGGATACTGCAGTAATATTCCGTGTTCAGAAGGCCACTGCAGAAATCAGGGATATGTTCGGCATTAAGAAGTCTTATGATTTCATATCCTAGACATCATATACCCCACTTTTTTTCTCTTTTTCATGTTTAATTACCCACTAATACACTAATATATTAGTATTTGATATGATCTCTGCTTTTAAGTTCTTAGATATATTTTAGTTTTACTGTGTTGTTTTATTCTCTTTATTGTTAGTTTACAATGTTTTTATTCAAAAAAGATATATTAATCTATTAGTAACTATATATCTATAATAATGAAAGGATATGATGTAGCATTTAATATATGCA
>MUZZ01000156.1 GCA_003266075.1 Methanosphaera sp. rholeuAM74 | reverse complement strand
ATGATTGACTGGAGAAACAAGGACATCTACGGCAGAGACATACCAGCAAGAAACAGAGCACAATGGTACAGACTAAGAAAATGGCAGAGAAAAATAAGGATAAGTGGAGCAACAGAAAGAAACTTAGCATTCGCACTAAGCGAACTAGACAGAGACTCATCCAGACTAGGACTACCAAGATCAGTAAGAGAATCAGCATCAGTAGTATACAGAAACGCAGTAGAAAACAAACTAATACGCGGAAGAAGCATAGAAGGAGTAGTAGCCGCATCCCTATACGCAGCATGCAGAAGATGCCAAGTACCAAGGACGCTCGACGAGATAGCAGAAGTATCCAGAGTAAGCAAAAAAGAAGTTGGAAGAACATACCGATTCCTAACAAGAGAACTACACATAAGACTACCACCAACATCCCCTATAGACTACGTGCCAAGATTTGCAAGTGAACTGAACCTCTCAGGAGTAGTACAATCCAAAGCAATAGAAATAATAAACGAAGCTATGGAAAACGGACTAACAAGTGGAAGAGGACCAACAGGAGTAGCAGCAGCAGCATTATACATAGCAAGCGTAATACTAGGAGAAAGAAAAACACAACGTGACGTAGCAGACATAGCAGGAGTCACAGAAGTAACAATAAGAAACAGATACAAGGAACTAACAGAACAACTAGATATGGGAGTAGCCTTATAAGAAAATTAACCACCCCAAACACCCATTTCTTTTTTTAGAAAAAAATAAATGAAAAATAGAGAATTTAATGCTTAAAGAATACCATGAAAATATAAATAAGCACAAAGATAACAACCAATCCAACCAAAATCTTCCTCTGCTTAGCAACCTGATTTTTCTTCATTTCGTAAGCTTCCTGACAAACATCAGAACAAAAAGATTCATCCATAGGGATAGGTCTACCACAAATTGCACAATGCCTATGAGCCTCAACAGCCATAACAAAAACCTCCAAAAAAATATTATTCACTAGTAATTAACGTACCAATAGGTTCACTAATAGCGACAACCACATTATCCGGATTATTACCATTAACTATGACAGTCTTAATAGCAGACCTCTTGATAATGTCAATGGCAGTCTTATCAATAAATTCATAAGTACCAGCCTTGGTCTCATTGGTAGAAACAATCTCCAACAGCCTATCAGCACTAACTTCATCAAATTTTACTGCATCATCAAACTTGTTAGGATCCTTATCATACAAACCATCGACACTAGTAGCGTTGATAACCAAATCAGCATCAACATACTCTGCCAAAATGCTTCCGACAGCATCAGTACTATGAGCAGGCTCAGTACCACCCATGATAACAATCTTACCAGTAGCCGAATACTCTAATGCCTGCTGGAAATTAACAGGAATAGCTGGATAAGAAATATCCTTAAGAGCCAACTGCAACAATCTAGCATTAACCCTAGTAACCTGAATACCAATCTCATCACAGATAGACTCAGATTCACCCATATCCCTCACAACACCAATATAATCACGTGCAGGCTTACCGCCACCCACAACGACAAAAACATCGTGTTGTTCGTTAATCTGTCTAATAACATTTGCATAATCTTCAAACTTCTTATTATCGTATTCTTTCAGTAGTATTGATCCACCAATTGTAATCACTATACGCATTAACAAACCTCATATACATATTATAATTCTATCAATAATAGGTTATGTTCAAAAATATTGATATACTTAACTACTCAAACCAAAAAAATATAATATTACTAACAACAAAAATAGACATAACAAAAGACTATTTTACTAGAAATTATACAACATGGTAGATTTTTATGGATATTTAACAAGCTAATAAATCAAAAAAAAATATATTAAAGCTCACCACCACAAAAAATTATGAAACAATGCCATAAACCATGAAACCATGAATATTAATTATTATAACACACGACCCATGTATAGGATGGATAAATATGACTGAAGTATCATCAAAGGAAATGTATGAAGTTAAAAAGACACTTAAAGAATTAGAAGACAAAAAAGGAAGGGGAACAGAACTAGTAAGCGTATATATACCACCAGACAAACAGGTAAGCGATGTAAGAAAACAAATGGTAGATGAAATCGGACAAAGCTCAAACATCAAAAGCAAACAGACAAGAAAAAACGTGCAATCAGCAATAGAAGTAATAATACAGAGATTAAAACTGTTTCCACAACCACCCGAGAAGGGGTTAGTAATGTTCGTGGGAATGATACCCAAGGGAGGACCAGGAACAGAAAAAATGGAAACATACGTATTTGAGCCACCAGAACCAGTGCAGACATACATATACCACTGCGACAACCAGTTCTTCATAGACCCATTAAAACAGATAATAGAATACAAGGAGGTATATGGAGTACTAGTACTAGACAGGAAGGAAGCAACAATCGCAACACTCAGAGGAAAAAGACAGGACATAGTAAAGACCCTTACAAGTGGAGTACCAGGAAAACATAAGGCAGGAGGACAATCCCAGAGAAGATTCGACCGTGTAATAGAAGATGAGGCTCACAAGTTCCTAAAAAGAATAGGAAAACACGCAAACGACACATACCTACCACTAGACGAGGAACTTAAAGGTGTACTAATCGGAGGACCAGGACATACAAAAAATGACTTTGTAGAAGGTGACTACCTGGACTACAGAATAAAGGACAAGGTAATAAATATTGTAGACACATCCTATACTGGAGACTTCGGAATAAGAGAGGTAATTGATGAATCCACAGACACACTAGAAGAAATGGACATAATGAGAGAAAAGAAGTTCATGAGAAAGTTCCTAACAGGATTAATATCAGAAAATGGTCTGTCGACATATGGAGAAAAACAGGTACGACAAAACCTGCAAATGGGGGCAGTAGAAACACTGTTACTATCAGAAAACCTGAGGACAAACAGACAAACATATCAATGTCCATCCTGTCAGACAATAGAAGTAATCACGACAAAACAACATCAAAGTCCACCAGAAAAACAGTGCCCTAAATGTAACGATAAAATGAACCTAACAAAAACACAGGAAACGGCAGAAGAATTCATAGAACTAGCAGAGGAAGTAGCAACACAGGTTGAAGTAATATCAATAGAAACAGAAGAGGGAACTCAACTAGACAGAGCCTTTGGTGGAATAGCAGGAATACTTAGATACAAAGTAAATTAGATGAATGACTAACTCATCTCCCCCCCATGTCTTCAACTCTTTTTTTTGGAAAATGATGATTTTCAAGTGATTGTTGTATCCGGTATCCAAATTCTGGTACTTGTATGTTACATTCATTATATTCCAGCACACATCTATCAATTTGATAACTATTTGAAAAGGAATAGTGGGTGATAATGTAGGTGAATTAGTTGATTTTCATTAATATGGGTGGTAATATATACATCAGATGTTAATATGTTGTACAATAAATTAGACACCACGTTTTAAATGAAAAAAAACGTTGATTAAAAGTAATGTCTATGATATAACTAGTGTTTATTTTGAAGAGGAAATCCACCATATTAGAGGATGCTTTAGTTGTTAGAAACTACTTCCAGAATAATGTTGATAAACACGACAAAAAATAAAGATTACAAAAATAATGATAAAAAGTTATAGCGCCGAGAATGGGATTCGAACCCATGCGGGCGAAGGCCCACCGGATCTCAAGTCCGGCGCATTACCTGGCTTTGCTATCTCGGCATTCAAAAAAAATATGATAATAAACTATTACTATTGTCTGTTAGTAATAATTTATATAGTTTTCTATAGTTATGCTTTTAATTCTATTTCGATACTTACGTTATCTGGAACGTTAACCTTCATGACCTGTCTCATAGCACGTTCATCTGCTTCTATTCCGACAAGACGTTTATGAATCCTTAACTCCCATTTCTCCCATGAAGCCTTTCCTTCACCATCAGGACTTTTCCTAGTTGGTACAACCAGTTTCCTTGTAGGTAATGGGATAGGACCAGATAAATCGACACCAGTTCTTTCAGCTATTTTCTTGAGTTGATCACATACATCAGCTATTTTTTCTGGGTCGGTACCTGTTAATTTAATTCTAGCTTTATTCATCCAATATCTCCCTATGATAATATACTATTTTTATAAGACTCCAGCAAACTAACTTATCCAAATACGGTTATGTCTTGCTCAATATATAGAAAAAAAGTTAAACATGAAATCCTATTAAAAAAAAAGATTATAAGTAAAAAGTTAATTTACTTATTTTGCGTCGGTGATGTCTATACACATACCTGCTGCAACAGTTTGACCCATGTCACGAATAGCGAATCTTCCCATGTGAGGGATTTCTTTGATTTTTTCGATAACCATTGGTTTTGTTGGTTTGATTGTGACTATTGCTGCATCTCCAGTTTTAAGGAAGTCTGGATCTTCTTCTTTAGCTTGACCAGTTGCTGGGTCAAGTTTGGTGTCTAATCTAAGGAATGTACAAGCTACCTGTGATGTGTGTGCGTGGAATACAGGTGTGTATCCAACGGTTATTACACCAGGGTGTTGTAATACTACAACTTGTGCTTTGAATTCTTT
>MUZZ01000299.1 GCA_003266075.1 Methanosphaera sp. rholeuAM74 | reverse complement strand
GGGGGAGGACATATAAACCCCAAAAACAAAAAACAAGATAAAATTAAACCATTACACTAAAAATAAAACTATATATAATAGTACCATACGATAACAATTTTCAACGAAAAAGAACACCCATATTAACCTTGAATTACTAAGTTAAAACAGCAAAAACAACCTAAAAAATGTATAAAAAAATGGGAGATTAAGGTTAGTAGAATGATTAAATTCTACCCTACATTTAGTTTAGCATCATCCTCAAGCTTAACACTACCACTAGTGTAGACAGCCTTAATATTGTAATCACCAGCTTTCAACATCTTAGGTACTGTATACGTGAATGTTAGTGGTTTACCACTACCTTAGCCTAGGCTTATCGTTCATTGATTTAACTAATTTTAGCGTTCTCTTTAAGTACTATTATTACCAGTACAGATTATAGAGTACGTTCACAGGATTTAGATGAACCCCAAATTCGTAATGCTTTTTCAATGCGATAGTTCGTTGTTTAACACGTCCAATCTCTATTGACTGAACATTAATTTTATCTATGTTTGTTTTCTTAGCATCATCAATGAAATTTAATTTCTCTTATAATCCTTTTGCATTCATAATTCATCACATTATTATTATTTTCTAAGTGAAAGTACTTGTTCATCAGAAATTTAGACTATGACTTAGCATCACCCACCACCCATCATTTTTCTAATTAGTTTGACTACTAGTTATTAATATTAATATAAGCTTCTGTTAATGACCATTATTATAAACAACAGTATATATGCATGATATTGATAATCACCCTGTTATTTATTTATTTTAGAAATATTTATATATCAATGATAGCAACAGTATTAATTATCTGAATATTAATCTTTATTTGAGTTTCAAATATTAAAGAATAAATATGACATAGCCATGTAATTGGATACCATAGTAAATTAGTCAACCACCATCCAAACAACATATGAGGAGGAAATAATTATGGAATCAACATTAAGAGTTCCAACCAGAAAAAGAGAACATATGGGCAATGCAATAAGAATAAGAAAATATACTCTTAATTCCCTAGCAACTCTAACTGTATACATCGATAAATGTATAACAGACCTAAATTATCTACAAGATAATGGCATAGAAATAGACGAAATGTATTATGATTTAATTTATGATTTTAATCTATTATTATCAGATAATTTAGAAGTTAGAAACTATAAAGAATACAAACAAATAAAAAATTACGTTAAAAGAGCAGATATTGTATTAGAATCAGCATTCCAAGATAAAGACCCAGGACCAATAATATCCTCATTTGATAAACTTAAACGGAACTTAATCAAACTCAATGTACTCAAGAAAACAAATTAAATAAATATAGGTGTATAACATTGAACGTACAAATTAAACAAAACAAAAACAACATCAAAAGAAAAGAAGATTTGTTATCTGATAGCTATTTCAACTCATTACTCAATATTACAATAAAGTATAGTCAATATGAAGAAATACATGAGTTTATAAAAGATCTTCTAACAATGAACAATGAACAAGATTATAAAGAATACTTAGATACATTCCAAGATGAAAACAATGGATTATATGAAAAATTGTATGAAGTATATAATCTCTTCAGCCAATGGAAACCATGGAAGTTGTATAATATGAGCGAGTGTAGGGGAATGTTTTTTGAAGAACTAATACTGAAATACTTAAAACCAAATAACATGGATGGAAACATCTATACCGAATCCAAAATGATAGTTAATGATTATTCAAGCCATACATGGGATATAATAGTCGAATTGAATAAGTATTTTAAACTATATGAATGTAAATTTTCATCTTACCACATTAAAAGAAAACACGTCGATAAAATGGTAAGTCTTAAAAATAAGCTACAAAATTCAAAAATATATTTAACAGTATACGAAAACAAATCACTAGTTGAATACACGCTAAAAAAATTACGACAAGACACAAACAAGGAAAAATACGAAAATAACCTTAAAAAAATAAACATTTTCACACTAGAAAACATCATCAGGGGTGATGCACTATAAACCCAAACTAATCCCCCATCTTTAAGATAAAGTATAACCTAGAGCAATAAATCTAAAACAAAATATCTCATATATTACTTATCTTTTTCAACTCACACTCACTACACCCTAAAATACGTTCCAAAAAAAAAGGAAGTGTCAGGAGGTCAAAAAGCGTGATAGAGAAGTATCCACTACACTACAACCAATCTACCTTCAACCCCTAACTTAGTAGCTCCAGATGTGTAAACAACCTTAATAACATAATCACCTGCTTTCAAAGTCTTAGGCACAGTATAAGTGAATATTACTAAGTCACCAGTAACTTTAGCATACAACTTACCATCATCTACTTTAACAGTCTTACCATTAACCTTCAAGACCACCTTACCATCGTCTAGGTTCTTAGTTGTAACAGTAATCGTCACTTCACTACCAGCGGTATCAGTTACATCAGCAACAGCAAATTCTGCCTCATGTGTTTCTGGTGTGGCTATTGTTGGGTTAACCGTGTTACTTGTTACTTGTGGTAATTCATCATTACCACTGAATACTGCTTCTATGGTTGTTTCCTCGTTCCACGTTTTTGGTACTTGATAGTCTAGTGTTGCTGTTCCATCTGTTACATCAGCGTAGAGGATTCTGCCAGTATCTGTGTCTCTTAAGATTTTACCATTGACTTTGAAGTAGACACGTCCAGTATTGACTTCTGTTTCCTCGCTTGTGGTTATTGTTGCAGTTAGTACTGTTGTTTCACCGATTGTTGCTGTCACTGGTTCTAGTGTGAAGTTTATTGTGATTGNNTGGTTGTTGGTGTGATTGTGAAGTCTATTGTGTCGCTTGTCTGGTTTAGTTCTCCATTTATGTATAGTTGGAATTGGTTTTGTTCTAGTAGGTCTGGGTCATAGTTTTCTGGGTTGTTTATGGTGTATGTTCCCGTGATGGTTGTTGTTTGGTTTGTGTATGTTTTTTCTGGGATTGCTAGTGTTAGTGTGTCGTTTATTGTGTTATTGATGTATGTGTTGTTTTCTATTTGGATGTTAGTTTGTACTCCAAGTTCTTCTAATACGAGTGTATCGGAAGTGTAATATGATTGAGAGTTAATGAATGTGTTATCTGTAATTATTATGTTCTTTTGTTCCCAACTATTTGAATATGCGTATACGTCTATTGAACTTGCAACTCTACATGCATAGCTGTTGGTGAAGGTGTTGTTTTGGATTGTCGTGTTTCCTGTTGAGTATATATCTGCACCAGTTCCAATTGGATGACCCCATGAATCACCCCAACCAATAGTAGCATTAGCAATATTGTTTATGAATTGGGAGTTGCTGACAATTAAATTAGTTGCACTTATTGCTCCACCATTAGCACCTTGACCTGTATATTCATGTCTACTTATGATTCCATTACCATCGAAGGTACAGTTTTCTACGACTAGGTTAGTAGCGGTTATAGCTATACCACTTGGTTCTTCTCCTCCACCAGGAGTACCACTTTCAAGGAATACGTACTTGTTATTATNNTGAACTCGTCAGGAGTATTCGTAGAATCTATTTTAAGATTATAATATGAATTCAATGAATTATTCACAAACTCACAATTATCCCAACAAGAAATAATACCAAAATTAAGGATTAAACTCAAACTTGATTTAGATACATCCCCCACATTGTTATTATTGAATTTCGTATTATTCAAAGATAACACAGCATTCTTATTGTTAAGAATAGCACCAGCATAAACGTCACTTCCATTGAATGTATTGTTCTTGATGTAACTGTCAACTATTGAAAGATTTCCTTTATTATTTATTAAAAATCCATATAAAGTGTTGTCCCATGAATAACCAGTTATATTCATGTTGTTGTTTGATAGGCTACAATTAACAATATAAATGTTACCATTATTGGTAATCTGTGCCGTGATGTTACAATTTATGAACGTTATGTTACCTATTTCAGGGATGGTTATCTCTCCAGATATGTTTTGATTCTCTTTGATTTTGTTTCCACCATATGGAAACATCCTGGATGTGTCATTCATTATAAAATTACCCATATTCATACCATAAGCTAATTTAAAACTATCACCAAATTGTGTATAATCATCAATCACTATGTTTGCTTCTTTAGCTTCTACCCATAACTCACAATTAAGTGTAGAATTATGAATGAATATATCTTTCTCTGTTCCAAAAACTCCATCTATTCTAGAATTAGTTATATAAGCATAATTTGTTAAATAATAACCCCAGACATTTGTATCAGTTATGGAACAGTTATTAATAAAAGTTTTATCATTTACCTGAATGTATTTATCACTGATTATTTCCTGATTTTCAACTATATTAGTATATTCGATTCCATCGATTGTTATAGAATCTGTTTTAACGTTTTTATCTTCTTTGATTTCTTTATTCTTTGTATCCACCATTTTTTCATTAGTACTAGATTGTACTTCTTGTGTGCTAATAGTATCAGTACTGACATCTGATACTAGTGGTGTGTCACTCACTACGTCTGTGCTACTGGTTGTGTCGTTGCTGGTTGCTACGACAGTTGTTACTCCTAGTAGCATTATGATTAGTGTGAGTGTTAAGAATATTTTCTTGTCGTTTTTCATGTTTTCTTTCATCTCACATAATATTTTTATCAGAGTTTGACATTCTGACTAATCATTTAATAATTGGCATTTAGACCTATGACTAATAACTTAAAACTTTTAGAATAAGATATACTTATAGTTAT
>MUZZ01000275.1 GCA_003266075.1 Methanosphaera sp. rholeuAM74 | reverse complement strand
AATCGCAACACCATTATCCGGCATTTCATTTAATAACGTGAAGATAGGCAACAATGTAATTATCAACAGCAACTGTCTAATGATGGCACGAGGAGGAATAACCATAGAAGATGATGCTATGCTTGCCGCCAATGTACAGTTATTGTCAAACAATCACGATGAATATGACCGCCAAGTATTGCTATGTAACAAGATTACCATCAAAAAAGGAGTATGGATCGGAGCCGGAGCCACAATATTGCCTGGTGTAACAGTAGGAGAATATGCAATAGTCGGAGCCGGAGCTATCGTAACCAAGGATGTACCTGATTACGCAGTAGTTGTAGGCAGCCCTGCACGTGTCGTGAAAACATTGGATAAAGATAAATTTTAGGTAGCGGATATGTCTGATGTAACGCTAATTGTCAATATGAAACTAGATGAAATAGAAACGGAAGTACTTGAGCGTTTTAAAGAGTTTCAACAGGCAATGATTGATAAGGATGAAACACTCTTGAATGAAATAATGGATGACAACTATACATTAACTCACATGTCAGGTAAAGTACAGACAAAACAGGAATATATTCAGGAAATAGCAAACGGTGTTCTAAATTATTATCACTCTACAATTATAGAACCCACCATAACTATCACTGATGATAAATATGCAAAGTTAACGGCGGATGTCAAATTGGATGCCAAGGTATATGGCATTAAAGGCAATTGGACATTAAAAACAAATGTCACAATGAAAAAGATTGATGATGTATGGTATTTAAGTAAATGGGATAATTGAATATTTTAGTCATTGGAGATGAATAAATGATTGATTTGAAATTAGGATTTGGATTTATGAGATTACCCGTCATTGATGGAAATGCAGGTAAAATAGATTATGATAAGGTAAATAATCTGGTTGATTGCTATATCAAAAATGGTGGAAGATATTTTGATACAGGCTATCACTACCATAACGGAAAGAGTGAAGAAGCAATTCGTAGATGTGTAACTGAAAGATATCCCAGGGAGGATATATTGATTGCAGATAAAATGCCGATATATGGTATGAATAGCAAAGATAATCCTGAAGATATATTTAACACACAATTAAAACGATGCGGTGTTGACTACTTTGATTATTACCTGGTTCATAACACATCCGACTTATTTTATAACGGCATATGTAAAGAGTTAAACGTTTTTGACTTTTTAAACCAAGCCAAAAGGGATGGATTGATAAAAAAATTAGGTAT
>MUZZ01000088.1:3905-5328 GCA_003266075.1 Methanosphaera sp. rholeuAM74 | reverse complement strand
CTTATATGTCTTACAAACTGGTCTACGTAGAACTTGAATTGCATTTGACCTGCGAAGTGTTCTGGGTTTATTACTATGAGTAGGTCTCCCTTGGTACACATGTCTTCTGGTGTTGCTGTTCCCTGTACTTTTTCTCCACATTCTGCTCCTACTAGTGGTCCAGCTAGTAATTCAAACATAAATGCTAGTGCGTATCCCTTGAATCCACCGAATGGTAGTATTGAACCGTTAAGTCCTTCTTCAGGATCTGTTGTTGGCTTGCCTTCACTGTCTAGTGCCAGTCCTTCTGGTATTTCTTCACCTTTACGTTTTGCCTGTAGAAGTGTTCCCCTTGCTGTTATGCTTGTTGCCATGTCTACGCATATGTAATTGTGTATGTCGTCTGATGGGATGCTGATGGTGATTGGGTTTGTTCCTAGGAGTGCCTTTTTTCCTCCGAATGGTGCCATCGCTGGCTCGGTGTTGGATATTACTATTCCTATCATGTCCTGTAGGCTGGCTAAATCGGCGTAGTAACCTGCTATACCATAGTGGTTGCTGTCATGTATTCCCACTACTCCAATTCCAGTCTCGGATGCCTTTTTCACTGCTAAGTCCATTGCTTTTACTGTGATGTAGTGTCCGAACTTGTGGTTTCCGTTTATCATGGCACTTGAAGAGGTTTCTTTTTCTATTTCGTAGTCTCCATCGATTTTAATTGTTCCTGCTTCTATGCTTTTTATGTATTGTGGAAATCTTCCAAGTCCGTGTGTGGAGAAGCCCTTGAGGTCTCCATCGCTTATCACGTCTGCCACTATCTTTGCCTCTTCCTCTTTTACTTCGTAGGCTTCTAGTATTTCTTCTATTAGTTTTCTCTCATTATCTATACTTATCTTCATACTATTATACTTCCTTTCTATAATTCTATGTTCTCATCATTTGCTGTTATGATTACCTTGTTTTTGTCGTCTTCTATGACTTGTCCTATGATGTAGGTGTCATGGTACTTGTTTAGTATCTCCATTGCCTCTTCTACATACTCCTTGTTTAGTATTACTGTGAATCCTATTCCCATGTTGAATACGTGGTACATTTCCTTGCTGTCTATGCCTGTTGCCTGTATGCTTTTGAATATCGGCTGAGTTTCTGGTAGTGCTTCGATGTGGTATGTCATGTCATGGTTTAATCGTTTGAGGTTGCTGAATCCTCCACCTGTGATGTGTCCTAGTCCATGTACTTCCACCTTGCTTTCAAGTAAGGCCATTATTGCTTCGACGTAGATTATGGTTGGCTCGAGTAGTGCTTCTCCCACGGTTATGCTACTGTTTGTTGGTAGTGGGTCGTCTACGTTGAAGTTTGCAATGTCTAGTAATGCTTTTCTTGCAAGACTTAAGCCGTTGCTGTGTATTCCACTGCTGACTATTCCTAGTATGATGTCACCATC
>MUZZ01000088.1:2012-3882 GCA_003266075.1 Methanosphaera sp. rholeuAM74 | reverse complement strand
AGTCCTCTGGCAATCTCTACTGCTACTTCTGGGTCTGGCTTTTCTACTGCTAGGTAGTCTACCATTGCGATGGGTTCTGCTCCGACGCATAGGATGTCGTTTACAACCATTGCTATGCAGTCTATTCCTACCGTGTCATATTTCTCCATTAGCTCGGCTATCAATATTTTGCTTCCGACACCATCTGTACTCATGGCTATTGCCTTCTTGCCAAAGTCTACTAGTGCAGCGAAGTGTCCAGTATTCTTTATGATGTTTCTATAGTCTAGTGTTTCTGATAACTCACCTGTTAGAGCTTTAACTGTTTGTTCTTCTAGACTGATGTCTACACCTGCTTGTGAGTATGTAACCATTATTTATTCACCTACGTATAATCCCTTTTTTTTATTTCGTATATAATATCTTCTCAAACATGATTAGATTATTCTATTATATATATTTCTAATTTTAGATATTTTAATATTTCTAGAATGTGTAAATGTGTGGTGGGGGGGATGAGTAGTTATAGTTGTTATTACTGTAACCTAGTGGTTTCAAGGTTCATAGGAGTTTTTGTTTCAAGCTTATATGAACGGTAAATACTGCTTGCTAGGTCTAATGCCTTATAGGCATCACCATGGCATACAAGTATCTTATCTGGTTTTGGTGAAAGCCTTCGTACGTACTCCATGAGCTGTTTTCTGTCACTATGTCCACTGAATCCGTCTATCGTTATTACTTCCAGGTTTATGTGGTATAATCTTTTAACACCGTTATCGTCTAGTGGTGCTTCCTCCCATCCTTTCTGTATCCTTCGTCCAAGAGACCCCTCTGACTGGTATCCGACGAATATTATCGTGTTTTTCTCGTCCTCGCATAGGTATCTGAAGTACTCCACGGAGTTTCCACCTGTAAGCATACCTGATGTGGATAGGATTACGCATGGTTCATCGCTTTCTACGATGTCTAGTCTCTGTTGTCTGTTGGTGACCTTCTTGAATACGTCGGAAGTGAATGGATTTTTGCCGACGTGGAATATCTGGTCTCTTAGGTCGTTACTAAGATACTCGGGGTGAGCTGTGTGTATGGCCGTTGCCTCCCAGATCATACCATCAATGTATACTGGTACATCCCTTAGTATACCATGGTTGATGTACTCTTCGAGCACTATCATTATTTCCTGTGCTCTTCCAACGGCAAATACTGGTATAAGAATCTTTCCTCCCCTGTTTAGGGTGGCATATATTGTCTTGATTAACTCTTTTTCTGCATTGTTTCTGGTAGGAGTGACATCTTCATGTCCACCATAGGTACTTTCCATGACCATTGATTCTATCCTAGGGAATCTCGTCACGGATGGCTCTAAGAGTCTGCTTTTCTCGTTTTTGAAGTCTCCAGTGTATACGAAGTTGTGTTTACCGTCACCAATGTGGAGGTGTGCCATTGCAGAGCCGACGATGTGTCCAGCATTATGTAGTGTAAGTCGGATGTCTGGTGAAATGTCGGTAACTTCACCGTAGTCGAGGGTGATGGTCTTGTTAATGGTTTCCTTGACGTCCTTAATGTTGAATGGTAGGGGGTCGTCCTCCCTGTGTGATATGTCGATGTGGTCTTGTTGTAATAGTGTCATCATATCCCTAGTGGGTGTTGTACAGTATGTTGGTCCTTCATAGCCGTAATGGTAGAGGTATGGTACAAAGCCTGAGTGGTCGAGGTGTGCGTGGGTGATGACTACAGCGTCGAGGTCGTGAAGGTTGAACTCTGGCACGTTGAGGTATGGGTATGATGTCTTCTCATCTACTCCTGCAACGTTAACACCGCAGTCGAGTATTACCTTACTGTTGGGTGTCTGTAGAAATAGGCATGACCTACCGACTTCTCTGAAACCTCC
>MUZZ01000088.1:0-1990 GCA_003266075.1 Methanosphaera sp. rholeuAM74 | reverse complement strand
TGGACTGTTTCTGATGATATTGGTGGGGTTCTAAGTATCTTCGGTGCCCATCCTGTTTGTTTAACAATCTCCCTTGAAGTTGCACCATACTTACCAATGACGAGTCCAGGCTTTTTGGATTCAATGATGACCTCACAGGTAACATCGTCAAATGATATGTCTGTAATCTGTGCATCTTCTGGTACAATTTCCTCAATTTTTTCAATGGTTTCTGTTGGCTCGGATAGTACGGATTTATCTGATCGTATTATGATTCTTTTNNGGTCCTTCAAATTCGACCTTCGCTAGTTTAACCTTTGCTGGTAGGTTTTCAATAATTTTTTCTTTAATCTCTTCAATCATGGCACACATAGTCTTATCCTCCTAGTACTCATGCTTATTGAACATAAATTTTAATTGTTGGTTTATTGTCGTTATTCGTTAAGTATTTCATAGTATTATTATCTAATCTTACTTAGAATTCGTGTTTAATTTTTAGTATTTAGAATAGTGTTACCTATAAAACAAGATATTTAACAAAAATAGTATTTGATTAAATTCTTTGCTTAATTCTATTATAATGTATCATATAATCCTATTACTTACTAGAATTACAGAATATAATTATATTAAAATGTTTTAAAATAAATGACTTTATAATTATATATAAAAATAATAGTACTTAAATAGTATTTATGTTTAAGTTAGTATATAAACGTTATCATAGTCTCTATAAAAAAAATAATAATGGAAGTCAGAATTCTTTAATAACTTCGGATATTTCATCTTCGGAGTAAATCTTCATTCCATCATCGGTAATTGTGGCAAGTCTGTAACCGTTACCACTATAGACGTCTCTTTCCATAGCAGAAGATAGAGCTTTTAGAGCAATAATTTTACCTTCATCAACGCTAATTTCAGGGTTGTATCTGTCCTCTAATACTCCATATGCGTATGGAGAACCTGAACCTGTTGATATGCATTCATCTTTAATGTAACTTCCACTAGGGTCAAGTGAGTAGAGCTTTGCACCATCCTTATCAATGCCACCAAGGATAGTTTGAACATAGAATGGGCCAGACTTAAGTATGTTACTGCACAAGACTGCAAGAGCGTCTATGCTCATGTCTTTGCCATTGGATAACCTGTATAGTGAAATTTCTGCCTTAAGCACATCCATAAGTGACTGGGCGTGGGAGACAGTACCGGCAATGGTGGCACCAGTCTTTTTATCGAGTTTGAAAAGTTTTTCAGCACCTTTGTTTGCAACCAGTGAACCCATGGTAGCTCTTTTCTCTGTAGCTAGGACAATACCATCCTTACAGGCAAGTCCGACGGTAGTTGTACCTTTAATGTCTTTATCACTTTGATTCAATCTTATTACTCTCCTATAAATTTTATTAATCTCTTTCGTATTAGTTTAATTGAAATATTTTATTCCTTTATTATATTTTTATTTGTGTTTTACATTTTACACTAATATATATACTACTCATAGTATAAATAACTTTTAGTTATTAAAATAAATATGGCTACAAAACACACTACAAGACTAGCCCCACACCTAGAAAAATTTTGCATAATGAAAAAAAAATTATTAAATAAGATAAAAAAATTGGTTAAGTAACTAGTTAATCTACTTCAATAAAACTATAATTAATGCCAAGCTCCCTAATTATACATCCACTAACTACCTCACAAAAAGCATTCATAATTAAATTGTCATGAATTTCTATTGAACACTCACAATAATCAGTTTTTGTTAATCATATACCTTAACACAATATAAATTCCGAGAATTGCACTAAATACGAATCCAATAAAACCAATCGCAGAAATATCGAAGATTCTTGGCCCCTTATCTGCTACTATGGCAAGTGATGAACCTATAATTAATGCAGACACTATTAAAGATACTGAAAGCTGGTTTTTAAGATCATCTAATCCCGTGTGGTTTAAGTTTACCTCTATATCACCTTTTTCTATCTTATCAAGAGTGCTGTTAAGCCTG
>MUZZ01000122.1 GCA_003266075.1 Methanosphaera sp. rholeuAM74 | reverse complement strand
ATGAAAATTTTTTCACATTATTTTCATTTCTCATCTTTGAGTTCTTTAATTAACTCCTCTAATTCATCAAATCTCTTATTATAATATTTTACAACCAAAGCAACAGTTAATGTAGCCGTACCTACACCAGACAATATATATCCAGCCCAAACAAGGAATATTCCATTCAATTTACCAAGTATAGTATGTCCAAGTATAGAATAACCATTACTAGTAAACGCATTTGAAACCATTACCAATGAATTCAACAAGTCTACATTTTCAACAAGAGAAGTGAAGATGAAACTAAAGAAAATTATTCCATACAATAGTAGTATAGTGTAACTTAAACCCTGCGACTTAGCATGCTTCTTAAACTTTAGGTAAAAATAATGTGCAACGAATATTAACCCAATTAAATGAACCACAAACATTATTGTGTCCAGAGAATCTACTTCATAAAATAGGAGATAATCCAAACTAACAAACGGTATCATAGCAAAAGCCAGTATAGTAGATTTTAAGTCATCTATCTTAATTTGTCCAATAGCTATTAATGATAAAATAATATCCAGTATAGAAAAATATATTAAATCCGTTCCTTGGGCAAGAATTTGGTAGAAAATATTAATGACAAATAATGTCATCATAACTAAATAGTAGATTTGCCTTAAACTATGAATCTCCTCTGAAGGCAAGTATTTCTCCAGTTTTAAGATTTGTTTTTCAGAATTATGTAATCTTCTATCAATATACTTCCACAAAATAGTCACAAGTAAAAAAATAGCCACAACTATGAAATAAAGCATTGTATATGAATCCATAATTAATTTCTTATAATTGAAGGTATTTATAATTTTTCGGTATTTTTCTATTTTTGGATGATATTAATTTTAACAAACATACAACGATGTACATAGAACTTGGGGAGTTAAAATATATTTTCAAAAAAAAGAAGTGTGTGGTGGATTATAACGTTTTCTGTCCTCTTGTGATTGCTGTTATTCCTGTTTTTGTCATTTCTTTTATTCCGTATGGTCTTAGTAAGTCTATTAACGCGTTTATTTTATCTGGCTTTCCTGTTATTTCTATAGTTATGGTTTTCGACGTTACATCGGCTACTTTTCCCCTGAAAATGTTCGTGTATTGTATGATTTCTGATTTGTCTTGTTCTGTTGGTGCGTGTATTTTTACTAGTGCTAGTTGTCTTCTTATAGTGTTTTCTGGTTTCATTTCACGAACCTTTAGGACTTCGATGAGTTTGTTAAGTTGTTTTATGATTTGTTCTAGGGTTTTTCCGTCACCGTAGGTTGTGATAGTCATTCTGGATATGTGTTCTTCAGCAGTTTTTCCTACTGTGATGTTGTCTATGTTGAAGTCTCTTCTTGTGAATAATCCTGCTATCCTCTGCAGTACTCCTGTTTTGTTTTCTACTAGTATACTTATTGTATGTTTGTTTTGTTTTGACATTTTTAATCAGTCCTCCACTTTATATTCTCCAACAATTTTCGTTATCTTCTCACCTGGTGGAACCATTGGTAATAATTCTTTTGAATCAATATTTACTTCTATTAGACAAGCCGTTCTTGCTTCAAATGAGTTTTGTATGCTTTCTCTTAGTTTACCGATTTCTTCAACTTTAACACTATCTATTCCATATGATTTTGCTAGTTGTGTGAAGTTTGGAGTTGGCGCTAACTTTGTCTGTGATATTCTGTTTTCATAGTATAGAACTTGCCACTGATATACCATTCCAAGGTATCTGTTGTTTAGTACACAAGTGACGATTGGAAGGTCGTATTCTTTCACTGTTGCAAGTTCCTGTGATACCATTTGGAATCCTCCGTCACCTGCTACTGCCAGGACGTTTTCTTCTGGTTTTGCTATTTGTGCCCCTATTGCTGCTGGTAGTGCGTACCCCATGGTTCCTAGTCCTCCACTTGATATGAATGTTCTCGGATTTCTTGTCTTGAAGTAGTGTGCCATCCACATCTGGTTTTGTCCTACATCTGTTGTTACTATTGTTTCTGGGGTTATTGCATCCATTATTTCCTTTACACATTCTTGTGGCTTGAATGGTACGCATCCGAAGTTAAATTTCGGCTTATATGCTTGTCTTTTAGTTATAACATCTTTAGTCCAGTCGTCGTGATTAGTATAGTTTAATTCTTCTATTAACTCCTCTAATATTATTTTAGCATTTCCCACTATTGGTATGTCAATGTCGACGTTTTTACCAATTTCTGCTGGGTCTATATCAATCTGTATCTTCGTAGCATTTGGTGCGAATTCTGATACTTTACCAGTTGTACGGTCGGAGAACCTGCATCCTATTGCTATTAGGCAGTCACAGTCGGTCACTGCATGGTTTGTTGATTCAAGTCCATGCATTCCAAGTAATCCTAGTGATAGTTCATGGTCTTCTGGTATTGAACCTTTACCCATCAGTGTTGTTGCCACTGGAATATTAGCTTTAGTGGCAAAGTCTAATAGTTGTTTAGACGCATCAGCAAGGATTACTCCACCACCTGCGAGTATAATTGGTTTTTTAGAGTCTTCTATAGTTCGAATTGCCTTTTTTATCTGTCGTGGATTTCCTTTCGTTTTTGGTTTGTATCCTTGTAGTACTATATCCACATTCATGTCTTCATCTTTTACTTCCTGTTCAAGTACGTCCTTTGGTAAATCAACGACTACAACCCCAAACCTTCCAGTTGAAGCTATTTTATAGGCTTCATCTATTACATTTGGCACTTCATGGGACTGTCTCGGCTGGAAGTTTGCTTTAGTTATTGGCATTGTTATACCAATCATGTCTACTTCTTGAAACGCGTCTGTTCCGATAATAGGAGTTCCAACCTGTCCCGTGAGTGCTACAACAGGACTTGAATCCATCTGTGCTGTCGCAATACCCGTTACAAGGTTTGTTGCACCTGGTCCTGATGTTGCTATGCATACCCCAGTTTTTCCTGATGCTCTAGCATATCCGTCTGCTGCGTGTGCTGCTGCTTGTTCGTGTCGTACTAGTATATGTCTTATGTCACAATCATATATTGAATCGTATAATGGTAGCAGTACTCCACCAGGATAACCGAATACTACGTCTGTGCCGTTTTCCTTTAGTTTTTTCAGTAGTGCTTCACTTCCATTCATTTTCTTTCTCCTTTTCTAAGTATTTTGATTAACATGATCTTAATGTAGTTTTTTTCTTATTTGTGTTTATTATATATTTATGTAGTATATTCTTATTAATTTTTTCATTTCTCATTTGTTATACTGTGGGGTTTTATTCTGTTGATTGTCAATGTTATTCCGCTTTTATTTCAGTTTAGTATTTATTTGACGTGCAAATCACCGATAGAATTATATAATCGAAGAAATAAATTATTAGTATGTACTTTGAAGGATTCTTTTTGTAGTCAGACAACAACTAAGATTAGATTCAAGTTACTATTAATCTCTAGAAGTNNTGATAAAATATTTTGAACACAAGCAGAGTATAGGGAATGATTAAAATGGATAAATTCGGATTTGGTATGATGCGTCTACCACAATTAGATGAAAATGATCCCACAAAGGTCGACATAGAACAAGTTAAAGAAATGGTGGATGTATACATAGCTAATGGTGGTAAGTACTTCGACACTGCATACCCATACCATAATGGTGTGAGTGAATTAGTTCTTAAAGAGGCAGTAGTGGAAAGATATCCTCGAGATGACTATCTTGTAGCAACAAAGCTACCAATATTTTCAGTAGAAAAGGAATCTGACATGGAAAAATACTTTAATGAACAACTAGAAAATTGTGGTGTAGATTACTTCGATTACTACCTTATTCATAACATTAATGAGATGACCCACCACGCAGTATATGATTTTGACTCATTTGAATTTGTAAGACAAAAAAAGAGGGAAGGTAAGATAAAAAACATGGGATTTTCATTCCATGACAAACCAGAAGCACTAGTGGAAGCATTAGAAGCTTTTCCTGACTGTGACTTTGTTCAGCTTCAAATCAATTACTTGGATTGGACATCCGCATCTATTGAATCACAAAAGTGTTATGAAATTGCAACAGAATATGGTAAACCAGTTGTAGTTATGGAGCCAGTTAAGGGTGGAGCATTAGCTAACCTACCAGAAGCTGCTGAAAACATATTCAAAGAATATGATGCTAGTAATGACAATGTTTCATGGGCTCTTAGCTTTTGTAATGATTTAGAGAATGTTTTCATGATTTTAAATGGTGTCAGCAGTCTGGAACAAATGAAAAGCAGTATTTCAATATTCAAAAACATCAAGGCATTAACTGATGAGGAAATTGCTTTAATTACAAAGGTAAAAGATGTTGTAAACGATTTGACACCAGTAAAATGTACTGAATGTAATTATTGTATAGAATATTGCCCTGTAAACATTCCTATATCCAAGTACTTCTCAATATACAATGAATACTACATTAACAAGACACAAGACGGTGATATATTAAATGCTCCAGTCAGTTATCTTGTTCTAGCAGAAAGTGAAGAGTATGGTGCTGCTAATGACTGTATTGAATGTCAAAAGTGTGAGAAGTACTGTCCACAGCATTTGGATATACATGAATTACTAAA
>MUZZ01000012.1:3998-5806 GCA_003266075.1 Methanosphaera sp. rholeuAM74 | reverse complement strand
CTTGAACTTGCTAAGAACCTTGCGGTGAGTATTAGAAGTGTTGAAGAAAAGTTGGGACGTGACTGTATTATCGTCGCTAGTAGTGATCTTACTCATTATGAGGATGCTGATACTGCCAAGTACCTTGACGAGAAAATATTAAAATCAGTTGAGGACATGGATATAGACTCACTCATAAATAACATCGTCGAGTATGACATCACGATGTGTGGATATGGGCCTGTGATAACGGCAATCCAGTACTCGAAGTTATTAGATAATCATACCTCCCATGTATTAAATTATAGTCATAGTGGTATGGTCTCTGGGGATTATGATTCCGTTGTAGGATACACATCCGCAATAATAAAAAAATGAATAAAAAAAAAGAGTAAAAGAACTTATATTTTAAGTTCAAAGTCGGCAGATTCTAGGTCAAACTCTTCATCAGATGAGAGAATTCCCCTGTTTCTTAGAATCTGTCTTGCAAGTAACCAGTAGACTAATGCAATAGCCTTCCTACCCTTATTATTTACAGGAATAGCAAGGTCAACATTGCTCAACAAGTTCTCAGTATCACATAATGCAACTACTGGTATACCATTCTGTCTAGCCTCGATGATAGCCTGTGAATCTGACCTAGGATCAGTAACCACCAAAATCTTAGGTTCAATGAACTTAGAATAATTAGGATTAGTCAACGTTCCTGGAATAAAACGTCCAGGAATTGTTTTAGTCCCCGTTACTTCTCCAAACTTCCTAACCGGTGCCTGACCATACTGTCTTGTAGATACAACCAATATATCATCTGGGTCATATTTTGATAACAGCTTTGCAGCCACGATAATCTTATCATTACTGCTTTTAACATCCAATACGTGTAAGCCATCAGTTCTTACCCTGTAGATGTACTTTTCCATATCCTTAGTTTTCTGTTGTGTACCAATATGCAGACCAGCTGCTAGGTACTTATCTAAAGGTATTAATAATTCTGACATGTAATTTTACCTCTCCATTATAATAATTTATTTTTTTTTTGTGAAAAATTTTCTTTCCCCATTAAATTCAGTAGATTAAACATATAGCACCACGACTACAGTTGTCAACACAAGCCAGACAGCCACAACAGCCCTCATCATCAAAGACAACTAAATCATCCCTGACAGAGAAGACATTCATTGGGCAGACGTCCAGGCAGTCAAGACAACCCACTCCGATGCACTTAGCATAATCCAATCTGATTTTCATTATACGTAAATCCTCTATAATTCGGCCATCCGTGGATTAGATAATTCCTCTTCAATCCTGACCAATTCATTTAACTTAGCTATTCTTTCTCCACCAGCTGCCCCAGTCTTTATGACAGGTGCCTGGAATGCCACTGCAAGGTGTGCAATTGTTTCATCAGTTGTCTCACCAGACCTATGGGAAACCACAGGGACATAGCCATTAGCCTGAGCCAGTTGAATGGTATTGTAGGTGTCAGTTAAAGTACCAATCTGGTTAGGCTTAATTATTAATGAGTTACCAGCACCAGCTTCAATTCCCTTAGCAAGTATCTCAGCATTAGTCACGAATAAGTCGTCACCACATACAAGACAATCCCTGCCAGACTTCGCAGTAAGCTCAGCGAATGCCTCGAAGTCGTTCTCCTGTAATGGGTCTTCCACGTAGAAGAACTTGTATGTGTCAATCAACTCAGCCATATAATCAACTTGCTCGCCAGTGCTACGTTTAACTCCTTCACGTTCATATACATAGCAGGCTTCATCCTCAACCCAGAACTCACTGGATGCAACATCCAGTCCCGGTCTTACAAGAACACCTGT
>MUZZ01000012.1:0-3839 GCA_003266075.1 Methanosphaera sp. rholeuAM74 | reverse complement strand
CTTGAAGCAGCCGCCTTAGCCGTTGCCATGGACACTGCTACAGCTGTGTTACCACCAATGGTTGAGAAGTTGTCCGTCGCATCTAACTCCCTAAGCACGTTGTCGATTTCCCTCAGGTCTTCTGCTTCCATTCCAATAATCTCGGATGAAATAAGATCCTCAACGTCATTTATGACCTTATCGACTCCACCTTCCGGGAAGGATGTCACCTCGTTTACTCCTGTACTTGCCCCACTAGGTGCTGCTGCACGTCCAAATCCATTCCATGTCAGGACGTCGGCTTCTACTGTTGGGTTTCCCCTACTATCAATTATTTTTCTTAATCTTATATCTTCTATTACACTATCCATAAAAAAACACCTCTTTTTTGTAATAAGAAATAGTTGTTCAATTCAAAGGGTTTGTTTTTACTTCCATGAGTATAATAAGAAAGTCCTATTTAGCGTGAGTATACATGGGGGGATAGGTAAGTGTCTACTCCTCCAAGACTATAGCGTCCAGTGGAAGCACTCCTTCCTCGTACTCTCTTATCGCTATTTTTATCGGATCCTCATTTTCTGAGAACTCGACTAAAGGCTTTGCACCCATAGATATTTGTAACGCTCTTGAACCTACTAGTCTTGCACGTTCAAATCGGGTATCAACTCTAGATTGCATTTCTCTTCTAATGCTCCTTTCTTATATTATTAATTTCCATTATTCTACCAAAAAAATGATGTTCACATAAAATCACACATATTTGCCTAAACAAAAAAAATGGGCTACCATACGTCAACGTGTGATATGAACATCCTCCTACAGCAGTACTTGGTGATGCCTAAGTCGTCAAGGACAGCCCCTGGTCTTTCACCCTTCTCCGTCCTTTCCTTAAACTCATCATAGCTTGCTGATATAACTTTTCCGCATGAGAAACATCGCACGAGTAACATAGAAGATTACCTGTAACTTTTTTGGTTTTTAGCCCTTGCACCTGGTCCACCGAACTTCTTAGGCTCGGATCGACGTGGGTCACCTACTAGCATTGTCCTGTCATACTGGACGTACTTGTCCTTGAGTTTAACGTCACCAGAGTACTCAACTAAGCCTTTAGCAACTACCATTCTAGCTGCCTCAGCTTGGCTCATGACTCCCCCACCAACAACTCTTATGTTGATGTCAACTGAATCCCTTAGGCTGCCAGCTAATTCTAGTGGCTCGAGGATTTTGAGCTTGGCAAGTTCTGGGCTGTATAATTCAACTGGCTTACGGTTAACTTTAACCCTGCCAGTACCCTCCTTGACAGTACCCCTGGCGATTGCTGTTTTTCTTTTTCCACTAGTGTGTACTACTTTACTCATAATTTTACACGACCTTTACATAAACTTAAAATTTAGCACCTAATAATTTAGAAACCGTGCCTAGCTCCATGCTCTTAGCAATGTTCTTAGGCTGTGCTGCTTCAACTTTCTCAAATTCTTGTCCGTCAAATTCGCTTGGAACTCCGACGTTGACCTTCAAATTCTTGTATGCTGTCCTTCCATGAGCCTTCCTGTAGGGAATCATACCCCTAACTGTTCTCCTGAAGATGTCATCTGGNNCTGCTTGTATCTAGCGTAGATAAAGTCCTTGTTACCAGATATAATAATTTTCTCAGCATTAACGATGGTGATTTCCTCTCCGTTCAAAAGCCTCTTACTAACTGTACTGGCAAGCCTGCCCAGTACTAGGCCTTCTCCATCTATAATTGTAACCATTATCATACACCTACTTTAAAATTTTAACATTACTTCCTTTAGGATTTTCATCCATAAGTTCACTTATTGNNGCTGCCACAGTCACGTTATGTGTTAAAACTCCTTCACCTAAAACCTTTCCAGGCACCAATACCGTCTCATCATCAGCAGAGTACTTGTCTATATGGTAAACGTTGACTTGCTCAGTCTTCCTGTTAGCTCTTTTCAAGTCGTCAGCAACAGCCTTCCATATAGGAGCCTCCTCTGTGGATGATAACTTGTTGAGGGACCTGATTAAGTTTAAAGTATTTGGGTTAGTTTTCGTAACTTTCATCTTTACTATTCCTCCTCATTCATAAAATCTATAATCCTATCTGCTTTTTCTGATAAAATATCGCAAGCCATTGTAAGAACTTCAAGTGGAGTAAGAGATCCATCCGTTTCTAAGTTAAAAATGTACTTACCTTCCTCGAATCCGACTGTGATGGCATCATCATCCTTGTGTGAATACCTTTCACATTCCCTGCACGTTGAACACTTTGTGATGTCCCTGGCAACGAGTCTTGCCCTTTCAATTGCCAACACTTTGCGTGGACACACCGCAACGTAGCTTTTCATGTTAGTACATTTATCAATGTCAATCGTGACCTTAGGATAATACTTGTAGCCACACGTGGTAGTTGCCTGCCACTTTGCATGCTCAGAGCCTAGCCCGAGCTGTGCTACAGCCTCAAGTTCTACTTCCTCATCCTCCCTGAGTTCCACTATTGGTATTGTATCAAAAACTGGTTTTATAGCTGGGTCGTCAGATTTTAAATCCCCTGAATATACTGTTTTAGGACCCTTTGCACTTAATAGAAAGGTAACCCTACAACTCTGGCATCCATCATCACAGTCACACTCAGACGGCATGACATATGACTCGAGGTCAGTTTTTAACGGAATCAATCCGAGTCTATGAGCTAAGACCTCATCGAACATTTTAGCATCATTCTTGTAGATGTTAACGTCCTCGATTGCTAGTGTAGGAATTTCTACCAGGCAAATCCTTCTGATTGTGTTAATAAAAGTATCATCTACTCCTTCAACTACAAATACAGCCTTTTCATCATCCTGTTCTAGTACTTCTATATTCATTGTTAAGACCCTTTATCAACCTTTATACNNCCAGGTCTACCAGTACCATCGTGAGGTATAGGAGTCACATCTTCTATCTTACCAATCTTAATACCTGCCCTTGCAAGTGCCCTGATTGTTGCCTGAGCACCAGGTCCTGGAGTTCTAGGACCGTTTCCACCAGAAGCTCGTACCTTAATATGGAGTCCAGCGATTCCCTTCTCTTTTATGTCATCAGCGACACGTGTTGCAGCCTCCATAGCCGCAAATGGTGATGACTCCTGCCTATCAGAACGTACAACTTTTCCACCAGACCACTGGGTGATCGTCTCAGCACCTGTGATGTCGGTCACGGTTATGATAGTGTTGTTAAAAGAGGAGTAAACGTGTGCTACACCCCATTTCTCTTTTTCTGCCATAATATATCACCTAAATCATAAATTCTATTCTTCTTCACTAGCTTCTTCTTCATCGTCAACTGCTTCTTCCACTCTGGTAACGACCCTGTCAGCCACAGGTGAGCCAGGATAGAATCCGATGTTTTCCTCGTCAGCCTTATCAACTAAGTGTCCCGGTGCATTAATCTTAATACCATTGACGGTAATATGACCATGGACTACGAAGAGTCTTGCCTCCTTGACAGTTGAACTTAAACCCCTCTTGTAGACTAAGCTCTGTAAACGTCTTCTTAGGACGTCTTCGACGTTGATATCCAGTACTTCCTCTAGTTTAGCGTTAGGGGATAAGATACCAGTCCGGACAAGATGCTGTAGTAATTGTTCAGTTTCGACTTCTGCTTCCTCAGGATCCATACCTAAGAGAATACGAGCGTCCCTCCTGAACCTTCTAACCTTGGATTCTGCTTTCCAGATTTCCTTCTTATTCTTTAAGCCGTACTTAGCAGCTAACCTGTTTTCGTCTTTGATACGTTCAGCATTCCATGGATGGGATGGAGTATCATACTGTTTTCGTGGTTTCTTTGGATGTCCCATAATACACATCTCCTATAAA
>MUZZ01000030.1:2078-7219 GCA_003266075.1 Methanosphaera sp. rholeuAM74 | reverse complement strand
AGTCAGGTAATCAAAAAGAACGACTTGCTCGAGTACATTGATTCAGGGGTAAACATTAATGATGTTGGCGGTCTTGAAAACCTTAAGAAATGGCTTATCAAGCGTGACAAGTCATGGCTTTCATCTGCTAAGCGTTATGGGCTGCCATCACCTAAGGGAGTTCTGCTTACCGGTGTGCCTGGCTGTGGTAAGAGTCTTGTTGCCAAGGCAATCAGTTCGATGTGGCATTTGCCTCTTCTCAGGTTTGACGTTTCAAAGGTATTTAACATGTACGTGGGAAACAGTGAAAGTAATATGCGTGAGGCCATCAAGATGGCTGAAGCTATTAGTCCGTGTATATTATGGATTGACGAGATCGAGAAGGGATTTTCTGGTCTCGGTGGTAGTGGTGACAGTGGTACTTCCAGCCGTATCTTCGGTACTTTCCTAAGCTGGATGCAGGAGAAGACCAAACCCGTGTTTGTTGTTGCAACGGCTAATAACATAGCTGGCCTGCCGTCGGAGATGATGCGTAAGGGCAGGTTTGATGAGATATTCTTCATAGACCTTCCTACATTGAATGAGAGGAAACAGATTTTCAAGGTTCACCTGGAAAGCAGGTTGAAAGAGCCTGATGTTGTGGGTGATTTTGTCATTAATGATGAATCCCTCCTACATCTTGCAGAGCTAACTGAGGGCTTTGGTGGTGCTGAATTGGAGCAGATTGTCATCATGGGATTGTTCGATGCATTTGCCGGTGATCGTAGCATCACCATGCTTGACTTTGAGAATGCTATCAAGAATACTGTTCCTCTGAGTGTTACCCAGTCTGAGCAAATTCGCAGCATTAGGCAGTGGGCTAATATTAGGGCTGTTGCCGCCACTACTCAGGAGGATAGGTTAGAGTATAATAAGCATAACGAGGATGAAAAACCTGAAGATAAACCTTCTGGTGATGGTTATGGTGATAATGAATCTGATATTAAGGATAATCGTGGAGGCAGGACTTTAGACTTCTGAATCCGGATTTTTTTAAACTGGATAATCTTTAATAATTGGCAGTACATATAGTATATAAGGTGATTTTATGAGTGATATTGAAAAAGTTGATAGTTATTTGACTGATGCTAAGATCTTTTTCTTGGCCACTACTGATGGTGATCAGCCAAAATGTAGGCCTCTTGGATTACATATCCTGCATGATGATAAGATTTATTTTGGTGTCGGTGATTTTAAGGATGTTTACTCACAGATTAGAGCTAATCCTAAGGTGGAAATTGTGGCAACTAGGGGCGAGGATATTCTCAGGTATTATGGCGTTGTCTGTTTGGATGATAATCCTGATGTGATGGCCAAGACTTGGGATGCTTTGGGTGATTTGAAGGCGGTTTATGATGAGAATGGCTGGAATATGAAGCTGTTCTACCTGGATGATGCTACTGCAGAGTTTAGGGATATGTTTTCTGTTGTAGAATCATTTGAATTCAAATATTAATCTCTTTTTTTCTTTTTTTGGTGTGTATATTATCTGTACTGTTTTCATACTAAGCAACGTGTACATTTTTTATACATTTAAGATAAGCTATAAATACTATGCCGACCAACATAATAATATGTACATTATATGTACATTAATTTTGTTTAAAGGAAAAAAATAATTCTCTCGTAAAATAAAATAAAAAAAAGGTAAATGGAGGAAAAAACATTAACACAAACAAGAAAGTGATATTAACCTTCTTAGCACTACTGCTCGTATTACTAACACTAACAGTCACATCAGCACAAACAACAGATACAACAGACCAACAATCAATACAAACAGTACAAAAGCAGGTAAATACCACGATAAAAACGACAGAAAACACAACAAAAATTACTCCAAAAACAAAAGTAAGCAACATAACCAGTAAAACAAATAAAAACACAACACTAAAAGCAACACTACCAAAAGATGCAACAGGAAAAGCAATATTCAAGATAAACGGAGTAACAGTATCAAATAAAATTAATGTAGTTAACGGAAGCATAAAATACACATTCACACCCAACTATGCATCTAAAAACTATACAATAACGATGGTTTATACAGGAGACGATAAATACGACTCAGTAAGACAAAACGCAACATTAAACCTTAAAAAACTAACATCAAAGACACAGGTTAGAAAACAAACAGTAAACCAAAACAAAGAAACACAGATAACAGTCAACGTTAAAAACGAACTAAACCAGCCAATAAAAACCAGAGTCGCATATAAACTTAATGGAATTACTATAGGATTAATAAATACAAACGACACAGGATATGCTACACTAAATTACACATTCAACGAAACATACACGAAAAATAACTACAACCTAACTGTTATAGCTGGAGAAACCAATAGAAACACTGCAAGTAAAGCATCGACAAACATAACCCTAAGATTGGCAACAATAACAAAAATCGATGCAATAAAAGCCCAAACAGACAGTAAAATAAATTTAACAGCACAAATAACAGATTTGGTTGGAAGAAAAGTTCCAAATGGTAATGTAAACTTCAAAATAGACTCAAAAACAGTGGCAAATGCCCAAGTAATAAATGGAGTTGCGACAACAAGCTACCAGCTACCACAAATGGCAGCCAAAACATACAACATAACAGCCATATACACAAGAAACACGACATACGATACCAGCAACATGACAAACAAGTTAAACATAACCAGAATCAGAACAAACATAAAGACAGAAAACATCAACGTAGACACAAATAAATCAAAAGTGATGACATTCACAGCAACCGATGAAAATAACAATGCCCTAAATACTGGAAACATCAGTGTATACCTAAACAATAAACTGCTAGGCACAACAAAAGTGAAAAATGGAAAAGCAACATACACCTATACTGCACCAGTACAGGATTCAAGTAGCGATTATAATATTAAAGCAGTATACAACCAGAACGACATCTATGGCCAGTCACAATGCGTTGCAACAGTAACTGTAAACGCATACAATAAGATATACGTCAGTCCTAATGGAGATGACAACAACAACCAGAACATGACAAACCCATATAAAACTATAAAGAAGGCTGTAGATAAAGTATCACCAAATGGGACAATATACCTAGCCAAAGGTGAATACACAGATTCAGCCATAATAACCAAGAAGTCATTCACAATAACATCACAATCAAACAAGAAAGACACGACAATAAACCTTAACAACAAAAACACGTACTTCTTATATGTCAACAACCAGAACGCAACAGTAACACTTTCAAACATAACAATCAAAAATGCTAAAATAGAAAACACGAAATACGCAGCACCAATAATAAATCTAGGATCTCTTACAATACAGGATATGACATTCACCAATAACAGTGCAAAATCAAATGAATCATCAGCAGGAATATTCAATGCAGGAACACTTAATGTAGACAATACTGAATTCACAAACAACATTGGATACAATACAGATGGAGTATCAATAAGAAGTAACAAGGGGCAAATCATAATAAGAAACTCTGCATTCACAAACAATAAGTTGAATGGTACACAAGTAGGAGCAGCAGGAGTATACGCTTACAACACACAGACAAAAATAAATAACAGCGTATTTAGCCAAAACCAAGTAACTGGTACAAATGTATCAGGTGCAGCAGTAAAAACATTGTTCGGAGTATGTGACATACACAACAGTAAATTAATTAAAAACACTGCAAGTGGTACACAAAACATATATGCAGGTGCTATAGCAAGCTTAAACACGGACTTAAATATAGTTAATGATACTTTCACACAGAATACGGCAGTAAGTGATAAGTCATCTGGTGGAGCAGCAATATACGATCAGAACTCAAAAATCAAGATATACAATACAACATTCACAAACAACACACTAACATCACAGACTGCTTATGGTGGAGCGTTATTTAATTATAATGTTGATGCGATAATTATAAACTCGACATTTAATAATAACAGAATCAATGCTAACAAGACAAGTGGAATCAGCTATGGTGCAGCCATATACGCCAGAAAGGGTAATTTGACATCAAAGAATATCACAGTAAATAACAACCATGTTACTGGTAATATAAGCTATGGTGGTGGAATCTACTTNNGATGGAGCAAAACTTGACATAACACAATCCAGATTAGCATATAATACTGTTAATGCTAATAGTGCTGCAGGTGGATTCTTATTTAGCAAGGCAAATACTATAATCTCTAAGAGTAACATTACAAACAACAATGCTACTGGTAAAAGTAATGGTGGAGGAGCTATTGTCAATGTAGGAAATCTCACATTAACATATGATAATCTCATAAACAATTATGCTAAATCGGGTGGCTATGCAATATCCAATACTGGAACAATTAAATCCATAAACGATAATTACTGGGGAAGTAGCAATCCTAAATGGACTACACTACTATATAAGGCCTCAAAGCCAGGTCAATATAGTAAGAAAATGATTTAAACTTCATTTTCTCTTTTTTTAAACTATTTTTTTATTCATCTTCTTCGTCGACTTCACTTTCTTCTATAAACTTAGCATAATCCTTAGCTAGTTTGCTGACAGTTTTAGAGTTTTCACTCATCCTCTCAGGGGTGATGTTGAACAAGTCCTCGATAAGCCTGTCCTCTGGTAAATTTCTAAGTATTTCACTAATTCCCTTAACCAACCTATCATAACATTCACAAACTAAATCCATGTCAGCTTCATAGTCTTCATCCTCGTTATCAGTAACCACACTCATAAACAACACATTATCTGTGAAGTAGTTTGGAACAAAGAGTATTCCATCATCTAATGTAGCATAGCTAAAGAATACTTCACGTTGAATCATGTAACAGTCAATCCAGTTGATGAGTCTGTCCATGGGTATAAGCCATGTCATTGAATTTTTTGTGGCAAAATCCTTCAATGTCAACAAGTATTCTCTGTTATTGGATTTTTCAAGAAACTCTATAGTCTTATTTATTTGTGCATCATGTGTTTTAAGTTCAAGGACTGTACAGTATTCAATGTTCTGTTCGAGTACATCTATAGCATATTGCTTAAGATTATCAAAACCGTAGCTTTCAAATAATACTAACTCCTGTTTAGCAGTTAATCTGGTATTTAATAAACCATGAGCCTTAGTTTTATATTTGAATGT
>MUZZ01000030.1:0-2054 GCA_003266075.1 Methanosphaera sp. rholeuAM74 | reverse complement strand
ATTGCATGTTCTTTATCATAAAGCCTTCCAATAGTCATATTAAAACCCCAATCATTCACTAGTTAAATATTTATCAAATCTAATATTAAAGTTTATTAAATTCAAAATCTAAATAGTTAAATAGGAGAAACAGATTATGGTATGTGAATTAAATACTAGAAAAGAGTTATCATTATCCGAAATGATTAAAATATTATATGAGTTCGATGATTTAGATAAACTATATACTTGTGTCAACAAGATAAAGGATGAATACAGTATCGATGAATTAAACGAACTCAGTGACGAGGATATTTATGAAATATTCATTAGTTGCTAATCATAATAGATATTAAATACTTACTACATAAATATATATAGAATTTAATAAAATAAAATGGTGAATTTATGACAGAAAGAGCATCTACTGATTTTTTAAAAGCTATAGAATTAAAATTACCTAACATCAAACATGACCAGCAACAGTCACCACTTCCATTAATTATTTTTGATGAAATATGTAAATGTGATAAACACGCATTCCTTGATATGTATAACAGATATATTACGGCAATTGATGATGAAAATGCTGTTGTATCACCTATTAAGGAAACAACGAGCAAAGGTATAACTTATGATTATGTCTACGTGACAGAATTATTCATTGAAGTCAATGGTAAGCATAAACCATTATACTTCTATTTAACAAGAAAATCAACTAGGAACATGAATAAGTGGAAGTAAGAATTTTCATTCATACTCCCATATCCTTTTTTTTTGTTTTGTTATTTATTATTAATTATCCAAGTTTAGTGGTGGTAATTCATATGAAAATTATTAAGGATATATATAACAAGGGAAACTTTAAAGATTATTTCAAAAGAAACAAGGTATTCTTAATCATATCACTTCTATTAGTATTATTATCAGTATCCACAGCATATTACAATCCAGGAAGTTATGGAAATATCTCACAGGCAATACATATGTCCATGGCGATAAAAAACACTAGCATTACAAGTATATTCAGCACTAACCTAGTATACATGCTATATACTATAGTGATGGGTTTCTCATTTTCTGTAATGGCAGTCGTAAATGTTATCATTGGATGTGTTGATATAGTAGTATTATATTCAAATGGAAGTATTGATTCCTTTTTAATATCAAATCAGGCATACACATTACTGTTACTGTTATCCAATGTATTTGCATTAACAGCCGCATTTCTTGTTACAAAACTTGAAATACGTCTAATTACAGCTTTAATAAAAAATAGGGGTCAGGTACTTAAGAAGATTAAAGTACCATTTAAGGATGTTATTTTAACGTTCACGTTTATAGTAGCATTATTATTTATTAGTTCTTTAATAACATTAATATGATTTCTACATTTTTTTTTATAGTTCTATTTTTGCTATCATGAAAATTGCTTTTTGTTCTTCGGTTAAATTTATTTCTTCAATATTCTTTGCCATATTTTCTCTGATAAATACGTATTGGGTTGCAAAGTCAGGTGTAATGTGTTTGACATCTGTGAAATCGAATATAATCTTTTCGTCTGATATATTTTTTATTTGATTAAATAGTGCGATAGCCATCTTATCTGAAATTAAGTATTCGTCTAAATAATTTACTATTTTCAATTCGATAGTCATAATATCACAGGAATTTTATTCTTGTTTATTCACATATTCTTTTACCTTGTTTAAGGATTGTTCTACTTCTGATCCGTGTATCGCTAAACCGTTAAATATATTAGCGTTTTTACATAATTTAGAAATGTCTTTCATTGATTCACCTAGAGCTGAACCCTCGTGAGTGATTATTGTTTTGACGTTGACAGACTCAAAGTTTAACTTCTCTAGTTGTGTAAACATTGCCATTGGAAGTGTTCCCCACCAGTTAGGACTTACAATGTAGACAGTTGAGTATGCATCGATGTTATCTAGCTCTTTTTTTAGTTCTGGTCTATAGTTATCATTCAATTCTTTCTTTGCTACTTCAGTAGTTTCCATGTAATCTAATGGGTAGTCTTTGAGAGTTTCTACTTTGAAGATATCTGCATTAGTAAT
>MUZZ01000283.1 GCA_003266075.1 Methanosphaera sp. rholeuAM74 | reverse complement strand
TTGTATCACCTATTAAGGAAACAACGAGCAAAGGTATAACTTATGATTATGTCTACGTGACAGAATTATTCATTGAAGTCAATGGTAAGCATAAACCGTTATACTTCTATTTAACAAGAAAATCAACTAGGAACATGAATAGGTGGAAGTAAGATATTTCATTCATACTCCCATAACATCCCTTTTTTTGGTTTTTGTTACTGATTATTAGATTATCCGAGTTTATTGGTGGTAATTGCGTATGAAAATTATTAATGACATATATAACAAGGGGAACTTTAAAGATTACTTCAAAAGAAACAAGGTATTCTTAATCATATCACTTCTATTAGTATTATTATCATTATCCACAGCATATTACAATCCAGGAAGTTATGGAAATATCTCACAGGGAATACATATGTCAATGGCGATAAACAACGCCAGCATTACAAGTATATTCACCACTAACCTAGTATACATGGTATATACTATGGTGATGGGTTTATCATTTTCCGTATTGGCAGTTGTGAATGTTATCATTGGATGTGTTGGTATAGGAGTCTTATATTCAAATGGAAGTACTGGTTCATTGTTAATATCAAATCAGGCATACACATTACTGTTACTGTTATCCAATGTATTTGCATTAACTGCCGCATTTCTTGTTACAAAACTTGAAATACGTCTAATTACCGGTTTAATAAAAAATAGAGGTCAGGTACTTAGGAAGATTAAAGTACCATTTAAGGATGTTATTTTAACGTTCACGTTTATAGTAGCATTATTATTGATTAGTTCTTTAATAACATTAATATGATTTCTACATTTTTTTTATATTTCTATTTTTGCTATCATGAAAATTGCTTTCTGTTCTTGGGTTAAATTTTTTTCTTCTATATTCTTTGTCGTATTTTCTCTGATAAATACGTATTGGGTTGCAAAGTCAGGTGTAATGTGTTTGACATCTGTGAAATCGAATATGATATTGTTGTCTGATATATCTTTTATTTGATTAAATAGTGCGATAGCCATCTTATCTGAAATTAAGTATTCGTCTAAATAATTTACTATTTTCAATTCAATAGTCATAATATCACAGGACTTTATCCTTGTTTATTCACATATTCTTTTACCTTGTTTAAGGATTGTTCTACTTCTGATCCATGTATTGCTAAACCGTTAAATATATTAGCATTTTTGCATAATTTAGAAATGTCTTTCATTGATTCACCTAGAGCTGAACCCTCATGAGTGATTATTGTTTTGACATTGACAGAGTCAAAGTTTAACTTCTCTAGTTGTGTAAACATTGCCATTGGAAGTGTTCCCCACCAGTTGGGACTTACAATGTAGACAGTTGAGTATGCATCGATGTTATCTAGCTCTTTTTTTAGTTCTGGTCTATAGTTATCATTCAATTCTTTCTTTGCTACTTCAGTAGTTTCCATGTAATCTAATGGGTAGTCTTTGAGAGTTTCTACTTTGAAGATATCTGCATTAGTAATTTCTTGGATGTACTTTGCGACAATCTCACAATTACCAACTTCCAAGTTCACAATATCTCCGTTTGAATAGTTTTCTCCACTACGGGAGTAGTATATTATTAGTTTATCACTCATTCAATCACTCCTTAGCTAGAAAATATATTTTTTAGCTTTCCTAGAATTATAAGTTATTTCTTGTGCATTAATTGATGCGTCTTTCAAGTTATCAAGTAATTCATTGTTCATTTCTTTAAAAACAATTTTCTCCCATTCGCCCTCTAATTTATCTATTTCTTCTAGGATGCTTATTCCATTGCTTGTTAAAGTGTATTCAAATGGTAATTCTTCTGAATCAGTATCTACATCTATGAGTCCTAGTTTTTCAAGCTTTTTATAACGTTCAAGGTACTTTTTTTTATGAATGTTGAAGTGTTTGTCATCGGATATATCTGCAGATATTTTACTATATTTTTCTACTCTTAGGTTGTGGTGATGTTTTTTAGAATACTTTCTTACTCTTTTTAATAGTTTTATTTGGCTAGGATGTAAGTGTATGCTTAAATTGTCCACGGTATATGTTGTCATTGAATCTTCGAGTATTGAAATTAAATAATGGTATTTATTCCTAGATTTGATAATTTGGACGTGTTTATGATTGTAGTTAGACATGTTTTCACCTTTATAATATATTATATGTTAAATAAACTTAATTAAACTATCTGTTTATTCCTAAAAACATCATTTAATTAAAGTCAAATATTACAAGAATGATATAACTGATACATAAAATTAAAGTATTTTATAATTTTAAGTGAATCATTTTAACCATGTGAAGTTTATCCGATATTGTCATGAAAATTCTTGTTTTGAATTTAAGTTTACTTTTATTTTCTATGTTAACATAGTAATCTTCACATTTTATGAGTTCTGCGTATTTTAACTTCTTAACTAAATCATTGACGTCATCTACATAGAAGTACATTAGTGCATCATTTTTACCTAATTGTTTCATGTATTTACGTGTTCTTTTCATACCTGACTTACTTACAGTGTCAAAGACTATTTCAACACGGGAAA
>MUZZ01000190.1:8834-15746 GCA_003266075.1 Methanosphaera sp. rholeuAM74 | reverse complement strand
AAACACTAATGCTTGAAAAAAATATGTGACGATTTTAGGTTGATTAGTAGAATACAATTATCGTAAGATTTATCATCCCAAAAATGAGAAAGATATTAATACATATACATACACATGGGTATCCAATTTTATTATATGGTTGAATTTAATATGATTATTGAAGGACTTATTGAGAGAAAGTATCTATCAAGACCTAACAGGTTTACTGTGGAGGTTGTTGACGAGGATGGATGTGTTGAATTAGCACACCTACATGACCCTGGCCGTTTAACTGAATTATTAGTTGTTGATGCACCGATACTCATCAGGTATAGTGATAACTATGAAAAGACTGGTAGAAAGACTAAGTATGATGTTGTTGCCATTAGTTATCTTGGAGATTGGGTTTTGATTAATAGTTCATACCATAATAAGCTTGTAGAAGAATTGATAGAAGATGGAAGTGTTTCTTCGTTAAGAGATTATGAGGTCGAAAAAAGTGAAGTGAAGTATGGTGACAGTCGTTTTGATTTTCTTTTAGCAGATCATGATGATACGAGGATGTATCTGGAAGTTAAGGGTTGCACTTTGTGTGTTGATAATGTTGCAATGTTTCCTGATGCTCCCACTAGTAGGGGCAAACGTCATGTTGATGAACTGACTGACATATACTTAAATGGTGGCAAATCATCTGTCATAATTCTTGTTCTGAGTAATAGGGCAGAAAAATTTATGCCTAACCATATTAGAGACCCAGATTTTAGTAAATCATTAGAAAATGCTGTTGAAAGTGGTGTGAATGTTATTGCCTTCAAGATTAAGACTACATTTAGGGATGAGTCCATTGTATTGAGTGCTGATGGTGAAATTCCAATACTTTTCAAGTGATGGATGAGACTATATGTAATGCTATTTACTTTAGATGCAAATGATTAATATTGTTAAATTATATAAATATATAATAGTTTGATGGTAGATAACACAAATACATTATTATAATTGATGAAAATGGCTGATAGGATAAAAAAAGGATATAAATTATATGTGGAAGATAATGTCATAATTGAGCATTACGAGGATGATCATGCCATTTTCAAGGTTAAAAAGGATGAAAATGATTATTATACTGTATCCATGATATATGGATATTGGAATTGTGATTGTGCAGACTATCAGTATAGAAATCAGCATAATCCTGGAAGTTTCTACTGTAAGCATTTGCAAGCAGCACAGTTTAAGCTTTTTGATTATATGAAAGAGTTAGATGATTAAGTGGAGGATTAATGATATGAAAATTGAGGACTTATTAAAACCATGTCCAAAATGTGGTTCTAAGGATAAAACCCAGCATAGGGATTTTGAAAAGGAATTCATGGCATTTGGAGCTAGTGGAGAACTAAAATGTACTAACTGTGGTCATGTTTTCATCACAAGAGATGAGGCAATAGATATGCGTAGGGCAGAAGAGAAAAAGGAAAGTGACGACCAATAAGGAGTAATTTATCATGATTATTAAAGATTATTGTTTATATTGTGGAGCTTGTGCTGGAGTGTGTCAAGTTGATGCAATTGAAGTTAAAGAAGTTAAAATTGTTATAGATGAAGAAAAGTGTGTAAACTGTGGAATATGTGTCAAAATATGTCCTGTGAATGCTTTAGAGATGTAACGGTGATAACATGGATATAAATACAGATATATTAGTTGTCGGTGCAGGTCCAGCTGGTTCTCTAGCTGCCCGTGAAGCTGCAAGAAGAGGTGTGGACGTTCTCTTAATCGAGTTAAAATCAGAGATTGGTTCACCGAAAAGGTGTGCAGAGGGTGTTTCTAAGTCAGGACTTCTTGAACTGGGAATTCAACCAGACCCTAGGTGGATTGCACGAAAATCCAATGGAGTGAGGCTAGTATCACCAGATCAGACTAGTGTTTGGCTAAGTGAAGATACTATTGAACTGCCAGAATCTGGTTATGTTCTAGAAAGAAAGGTATTTGATAAGCATATGGCAATGGACGCTGCACGTGCTGGTGCGAAAATCATGGTTCGTACACAGGCAACATCACTTGAACGTGTAGATAATGGGGTAATTGTAACTGCTATCCATATGGATGAAGAAATCAAGATTCATGCAAAGATTGTTATAGCTGCTGATGGACCTAGTTCCAGAGTAGGCAGGTGGGCAGGACTAGACTCTAACACCAAGACAGAAAACATGGAATCATGTATCCAGTATGAAATGGCTGGAGTAAACATGGTAAACAACAACGTTATTCAGTTATACTTTGGAAGCTGTGCTCCTGGTGGTTATGCATGGATTTTCCCTAAAGGTGAGGATATTGCCAATGTAGGTCTGGGTGTTTTGAAGACTCATGCTGACAGACCCGCCTATGAGTATTTGAATGAATTTATTGAGAACTGTCCTGAAACTAAAGATGCACAGGCTGTTGAAGTCAATGTGGGTGGTGACCCTGTAGGTGGTCTTGTCAAGGAACGTTGTGGAGATAACATACTGGTTGTAGGTGATGCGGCAGGATTTGTGAATCCATTGACTGGTGGTGGAATCAATACTGCACTAGAATCTGGTGTTTATGCTGGTATTGTCGCTGCTCAAGCTATTGATGATGGTGATTATTCTAAGAAGAACTTGGAAGAATATGTTAAATTAACTGATGAGCATATTGGAGAAAGCTATGATAAATATAAGAAAGCAAAGGAATATTTGTTGAGTTTGAGTGATGATGAGTTAAATAAGATTGCTCATGAGTTTGTTAAAGTAGATATTGATGAGATTAGCCCTAAAACTTTGATTAAGGTATTGATTAAGGTTTCACCTAAAGCTCTTCTTAAATTAGGAAAACTGTTCTAATCACCCCCCAAATTATCTACTCTTTTTAATTAATGATTAACGGAAAGATGTCTATGAATAATAGTAGAATACCTTGTATTACGGAATTGTCGTTGAAACGGCCTGAAGTTGTTAGATGGCAAGAACGAATGGGATTATTAGAACCTTTTAGTGATACTGTTGTTGTATTACCATGTAGTATGAAAAAACCTTATTCCCAGTCACAGTCACATACATTGTTTAAAAAGTATACTAAGGGTCTTCAGGAGGTTATTGTCACTTCACCATTCGGTATATGTCCTAGGGAAATGGAAAGAACTTATCCAATACAGTCTTATGATGCATCCACTACTGGTGATTGGTCTAATGAAGAGATCATATCTTCTGCCATGTGTTTGAAGGAATATGTGGAGGATAGACATGTTATTGCCCATGTATCTGGTGGTTACAGGGATGTGTGTGAGTTCGCTTTAGATGATGTTGTTTACACATGTATTGATGGTAACACACGTTCTGATGATTCGTTGAATAACTTAAAGAATGAAGTCAGAAGTGCTGATAAGCCTAGGGGAGTTAATCGTAAACTTCACGAGTTAAGGTCTATTGCACGTTACCAGTTTAATACTGAGTTGGGTGATTTGTTTATTCCGGATAATACACGTACTTCTGGTAGGTTTAATACTAGAGTCCTTGTTGATAAAGAGCAGATTGCTACGCTTCACTTTGAAACTGGTCTTTATACTTTGAATTTGGCTGGTGGAAAATTTCTGATGGAAAATGAGATTAACAGGGTTTTCATTGACTTTGATTTGAAGTCTAATACTTTGTTTGCCCCTGGTATTGTTGATGCTGATGAAGATATTTGTCCTAATGATGAAGTGGTTGTTGTTAGGGATGACTGTGTTGTTGGTGTTGGTAAATCCATGATGAATGGTGAAGAGTTAGTTAAAGCTGATATGGGTGTTGGGGTTAAAATCAGGCATCAAATTAAAAATTAAATTGTCGAATTAAATTAGGAAAGTTTATTATAGGAATACTTACTAATATAATATTTACTAAAGGAGAAAAATAATATGTCCAATGAAATTATAGAACAAATTAAAGATAAATTATCATATATTGCAGACCCTCATATGGGTATTAGTATTGTTGATATGGGATTGATTAGAGATGTTAAATATGATGAAGAAACTAAACAAGCCCATATAGTAATATCACCTACTAATCCTGGTTGTATGAGTATAGCAAACATTGCTATGGCTGCTAAACTGGAAAGTGAAAAAGTTGATGGTGTCGATAAGGCTGAAATTGAAGTTATTGAGCATATGATGGCTGATACCATTAATGAGATGGTTAATAAGGAAGAGTAAGTCTTTGACTTCTTTATTTTTTTGATTGAATTTATGCAAAAGTATTTATATTATCAAATATTAATATAATAATAGTTACTGTAATAGTGATTATATTAGTTTTTATGGGCGCGTGGCTCAGCTTGGTTAGCGCGCACGGCTGATAACCGTGAGGTCCTGGGTTCGAATCCCAGCGTGCCCACTATTTTTTTTCGATTATTGTTAATAATTTTTAGTAAGATAGTATTAATATGTGTATAAAAAAAATGAATAGAAGTTATTCGTTATCTAACTCATCTAAAAGGTCATTCCATGTATCTATAGTTTCTTTAGCTGCATCTTCACTTAAAACTTCAATAGCATAGCCTGAATGAATTAAAACATAACTTCCTATATCTGCGTCCACCAAATCCAATTTAGCCTCTTGTCTAACTCCACCAAAATCACAAGTAGCTATATTGTTATTAATTTCTAAAATTTTTGCTGGTGCTGCTATACACATAATTAACTATCCTCCTCATATTCGGGTTTACACACTGTTAAAGTGTTAATTCTTAAAATACCCAAAAAATAAATATAATTACTCAAAATAAAAAATATTAAAATTATTGTCTTAAAATACAACTTTATTTTTCTATACTAGTTAAAGTTTTATTGCAAGTATTATATATATTATTCTACGATTAGGTTAAATGCTTCCTAAATGAGTAAATACTCTTTTTTATCCTAATATATTGAAACTCTTGTTACACCGTCAATTTTTAGTAAGGAGGGTATGATTTTGCCATCAATTGGTCCGTCTGTAATTATAGTCATATGAGGAGTATTCGATAAGTCCGGATCACCAGCATAGGCTTGTCTGATACTGATATTCTGTTCAACTAATAATTCTGTGACACTATTAAGTATACCTGCCTTTTCGCCATTTCCCTCTATTTCAATTACTCCCAATCCCAGTTCACTAGATATGTTTGAAAGTACTGGACCTGACGGCTTTATATTAGTAAATATACGTTTTAGTTCATCATCTTTTAGTATGTTGTTTATCGTTGAAATTACGACTCGTCTATCGGTATTTATTGACTTTGCTAATGAAGATATGTTGATTTCAACATCATTACAGTATATTTTATTGTTTTCTCCGACTTTCAATCCCAATTTTAATAGTTTCTTTGCTACTTTTTGTTGTGATGGGTAGTTATCGAATTTCTGTATTATATTCTTCCACATATTGCATGAGCCTCCCATTTACCTATTATTATATTGTTAATGTATAATATATATACTCAATGTCCAAATTTATACATGGATACGTTATTTTGAAAGCTTCAATTGTGAAAAAACATATATTTTAGGCAGTTGAAAGATATTAATAACGTTTAATTAAGTGATTATATGACAGACATTGTAGTAATTGGTGCAGGTCCAGCTGGTCGTTTCGCAGCTATGAAAGCATCCGAAGAACATAATAATGTAACATTGATTGAAAAAAAACACATTGGTGGAAAATGTTTAAATCAGGCTTGTATGGTGGTATGTGCATTGAATGACATCAGTAAACACTTGAACGATGCATCCAACTTAGAAGAGTTAGGAATAATAAATCAGAAACCTGAATTCAGCTATAGCAATGCCACTAATCTAGTTAAAGAAACCCAAAAGAAAATTAGGAAAATCATTACACATGAAACAGTTAACACTGGTGTTGAATATGTTTATGGTGAAGCAGTTGTCGATGCTGAGAATAAAAAAGTGATTGTTAATGATGATGACTACCATTACGATAAATTACTAATTTGTACGGGTTCTTCACCGGACATACCTGATATCGAGGGTGTTGAAAATGCATACACTTACAAGGACATATTGAAGTTTGATGAAGTTCCAGAAAAGTTAGTAATTATTGGTGGTGGTTCTACTGCTGCAGAGTATGCTGGAATCTTCTCAAGCATGGGCAGTCAAGTGGACATTTTATGCAGAAGTCGCTTCCTTAAAATGATAGATGATGATGAAATAGAGGATTATATTGTAAGGAACTTGCTTAAAAATACCATCATACATGAAAACGTCACCATTACAAAAATTACAGATACATCTGTTGTTACAAATTTTGGAGAAATAGAGGGTACAGTAATTCTGGCAACAGGAGTAAAAGCAAACTCACAAATAGTTGAAGACATAGTAGACACCGACGTAAAAGGAAACATAATAGTCAACGAACACATGAAAACATCAAACCAGGACATATACGCAGCAGGAGACGTAATTGGTGGCATACTATCCACACCAGTATCCAGAATGGAGGGAATGGTAGCAATAAGCAATATCATGGGAAAAGAAGTAGAAGCTGATTATTCATTGATTCCAATGACAGTTACCTTGAATTATGATGTTAGCTACTTGCTAGGAAGTAACGTTAACAACAATGGAACAAACATCACAATGCCTGGAGCTGCAGGTCCTGGTGCATTCTGGAATACTTTAAACGGAAAAACTGGTCTAACCAAAGAAAATATTGACACAAAAACCGGTAAAATAAATAACATAATATCCATTGCACCATCATCAAATATAGCATTAGCCCACACCGTTAAAGCCATAAAAGATGGAAACACTGCAAATGACTATGATAACTTCATCGAAATACATCCTAACACAGATGGGATATTTAAGTTAACAGAGTACTACAAAAGATATCTCTAAATTACTTCATATGTTCTAATACGAACTCTGTTATTACATC
>MUZZ01000190.1:0-8817 GCA_003266075.1 Methanosphaera sp. rholeuAM74 | reverse complement strand
CTTGAAAGGTTATGGTATCTACCATATTTCACACCTATAACTACAACTATTGGCAATCGACATGCTATTAGTTCGTGTAATGTTAATCCGTCATCAGTTGTTATGGCCAAGTCAATTAAATCATATAAGTCATTGATATAGTTGATATAACCTAGGTTGATTATGTTGGGATGTTTAATAGTTTCTCTTACATAGTCATTTAGTGGATCTCCCACTAGGAATATGTTCACATCGTCATTTTCTTCAGCATACCTTCTTACAGCGTCGGCCATGCCATCAAATAGTGTTGAACCAGATGAGAATAGTACTGATTGATTTTCTGGATTATAATTATCTGGTAACTTGTCTATTATGTTATTTTTATCTCCGTGAATTATATCATCCTTTATAGGTGAATATACTTTTAGAAAATCATACTTTGATTGTATGTCCTCTTTTGTGTAATATGGTGATTCGGGTAATAATAAGGTTGGATTTAATTTTAGTGATATTTTTGTATCAGTTGGTGTGGCTACGACACCTACTGCAGGTACTTTTGCAAATTTAGCTGCTAAAGAACCTATGACTGTTCCTCCACCGATTATTGCCACTACTCCGTCCGCTTTTTGGTTTTTTATTAGTCGTGATGCCTTAAACGATGCTTTTAATGTTTTTATTGCTGCTTTGAGTAATGTTTTCTTGGATGCCGCATGTCCACCTGCTGCTGGTATTTCTGATTTTAACCATTCGATGTTACGTTTTTTAAAGTAGTATCCTGGTGCACTTGGGTCTAAAACAATTTTTGTTTCAACATCTTTTTCTTGTAGCTTTTGTTTGATGTTGTATGCTGTTACTGCGTCGCCGCCTGTTCCTCTTCCAGTTACAAAAATTAATAATTTCATATGTTCACCATTTTTTGAGATAATTCTATTAGTTGTCTGATAGAATTTTTGTGTTTAATACTTAATGAAATTTTTGAAAAAAAGATATATTTTGGTGGGGAAGTTTTAGGATGATTTTGTATTTTATACTGGATTTCCTTCATCATCGAGTACTTCTATACATTCTGCTGAGCATATGGCTGCTGCTTCTTTGTATACTTCGATGTCATCTACTTCTAGTTCGTCAACGTCGTCTTCACGTTCTGAACCTATTAATGTTGCCCTATCATCATCATCAAATGTGAATAGATAATCATCTAGTTCGACGCAGTTTCCACACATCATACACTCTTCCCGTTCTAATATCACTTCATACATTGTATTACTCCCTAAATAATAAATATTGAAATAATAAACTATTTATTGTGTTTTTAAGATGAACCGTTGAGTTAAATAATAAATATCATTGTATAACGCCCATATCATACATTTTATTATTGTCTTCGGTTCGACAGGTTCCAATTCCTGTGTTAATATGTTGTAATTTAGCTATGAAATATGTTTCATTGGTTTTTTGAACGCATACGTTTATATCTTTAGTAAATGTTCATCAACATATTTTTCTAAAGAAATGTATACTATATAACTATATATAAATGTTTTGATAATTAAAAAAGATGTGCTTAAAAAAAGATTAAAAAATAATAAAAAAATTTTAATTTTTGGATAGTGTGCTGCCTTCATTACTAGGTAATGCCTTAACTGGATTGTACACTAATCGTCTTGCACCTAATTTGATAAGGGTTGGATTGTTAACAGTTATCTGTCTGTCTTCTAGGATTAACTTTCTACATAAATCTCCTAGTCCACCACCTGTTAGAACATCCATTACAAAGTCGCCGAATGTCGGATTTTGTATGTGTAAGTACCTTTCAAGATAATATGTTAACGTTTGTGTACGTAATTTTGCTATAATCATTGCAGTTATTAGGAATAGACACAACATCACTATGAATTCTACGAGATAGAAGTGTTGTGGTGCAAGCAACTTAGCTATTACTGATGAAACACTTGCTAGACATATACCAAGTGCTACTGCGAATGAATGATTTCCGACTTCACCCATCATTATGTAACCTGAATAGTCCTGTGAGATGTAACCAAGACATATCACTAGTAACAGTACAGCCATATAGTATGATGAAGAGTTCAATAGTGCAAGTATTACAAATGATACGAATGACATTATAATTACAACTATGCCTGCTGTTCCAGGCTCCATATCTGCAATGTTGAATATCTGTACCATTAATGCTACTAATATTGCAACTGGTCCGAATATATAGTATCCACCGAGCATCACGATTAAGATTCCCAATCCCCTTAGTAATTGACCTATCTCTAGGTATGCTGTAATCTTCCTGCGACCAATGACATCATCAATAAATGCCATTAAACCAATAATTGCTATCAGATATCTGTAAGGCTGTGGAAATAGTAAAACCATCACAAGGTATGGTGCTAGTCCAACACCCCTTGGAATTCCACCCCTAACATTTTCATAGAGATTCCCTTTTATCTTTGTGAATAAAACTGTGAATATGGTTGTTAAGAGTAATGTAAGTATGAAAGCAAGTATCCATATTATATAAATTTCCATTATATTCACCAACATCTTTAGAGTTATAACTAAATTGAATATAAGTATGTTATTCAATTCAATCCTATATAAATATATAAAACACGTAATATAAAATGATTACCATTTTTAAATCATATGATGCTAGGATGTATCTGGTTGGAGTAATGATTTCTCTGGGGATGTTTAGATGAAAACTATTTAAACGTGGGCCTAATATTGCTTATATTGGGTATCTTAGAAATGCTGCAAATGATCCTAGTGATTCTAATTGTTTTCCTGCATCGTGTTGACTGCTTATTATCATCACTTTTCCTCCCATGTTTTCTACGTTGTTCATGATTTGTTGGCTGGATGTGTCTCTTACTGCTTCATCGAGTACTAATAGTTTTTCCACTGCACCCATGTCTGTGGCTTTTTTTACCTCGTTCTTGGAGTATGCAACGTAATCAGATGATTTAGCTATTTTTTCTAGGAATTTGTTCATTACTGATGTTTCCCTTGCTACTTGTGCTTCTTGTGTCAGTTTTTCGACTATGCCCTTTTTTAGTACTTCCTGTATTCCTGCGTGTCCTCCTGCACCAGTATTTTCTAGGGCTGATTTTTTTGCTAATTCTGGATTATTTTGTTCTAGGTATTGGTAGAAGTCGTTTTTTGTAAAGCCTGGTCCTATTATTATTAGTTTGTTTATTGGCTGGTGTTGTTCTAGTATGTCCATTATTTGTTTGAAGTATTCTTTTATTTTGTCTTTCCTGTTTTTTTGTATCTGTCTTTTTCCTGATATGTCTGCGGTGATGGGTCCAGTATATTCTATGCCGTATTGTTTTATTAATCCTATTTCTGTTGTATCATCTTCTATTGCTAGGATTATGTCTGCTGATTGACTGCGTCTTTTTGTTGCTTCTTTGAGTCGTTGTAGTGACCATTTGTTCCAGTTTTTCTGTATTCGTATTGTGTTGTTTGGTTGTAGGTTTATTGTGTGGTGTGAGCCTAGGGGTATTAGGTCTTCTGGTCCTGATTCTATGATTCCTGTGAATCTCAGCATTCCTGTGTATTTGTGGAAGCTTATTTTTTCTACTCTTATTCCCAGGTAGAATGTTTTTTTGACTCCACGGTCTGCTCTTGTTTTTCCTGAGTTGGTGTCTTGGATTCTTCTTGTTGTGAGTGTTGATATGTAGTCGTTTTCTTCTACTATGTGTGATATATGCCATAGGTCGTCTATTGTTTCTGGCATTAGTTCGATTAATCCGATTTTTTTGTCTTGTTTTTTGATTTGCATGGTGTTTTCTCGTATTGTTTATATGATTATATTTGTGTTATTTATTAGAAATATTTTTTAAGTGTTAATTTATATAGGAAAAAGTAATACTTATATATTATTGAAAACATAATTAGTATTACAAATTTACAAAGGTGAAATAAAAACACTTATGAACAACGAACAAAGAAAAGAATTAATAAAAATAATTGAACAAGTCGATGTATGGCAGAGAATAGAAACCTCCATAGACGGAGTAAGCCTATTCAAAGCACCACGACAAGACGACAAAGTACAAATGTATGTAGAAATAAATCCAGTACACAACGGAAAAAACATAAGGAAAAAAGGATTCAACCTGAAAACACCCGAAGAATACGATGCACTGAAGAAATTAATCGAAAACGAGAAAATACGAGAACTACTAGAAGTAATAGGAGAATACTACAACGACAATAAAGTTATTAAAATTGAACTATAAAATATAATACTATAAAGACAAAAAAGGTAAAAAAGATGACTTGTAACAAAGATATTAAAATAACAATTATTGGTGGAAGCAGAGGATTAGGTAACTGGATAGCCAAAAAACTGATAAAAGATAATTTTAATGTAACAATTACAAGTCGAAACTACGAAACAGGCTATAAAATAGCAGAAAAAATAGGGGCTAAATATAGTGATAATAACATCGAATCAGTAAAAGATGCAGACATCACCATATTTAGTACTCCCATAGAAAACATGAATGACACCATAAAAGAAGTAGCACCACACACAAAAGAAAATTCACTGATAATCGATGTGACATCAGTAAAAAAAGAAGTAACAAACACACTACTAGAACACACACCAGAACACACAGAAATTCTGCCATGCCATCCAATGTTTGGACCACGAGTCCCATCACTAGAAGGACAAGTAGTCATATTAACACCACTACCTAGCCGATGCCAGAAATGGTATGATAAAATAATCAAATACCTAGAAGACAACAAAGCACACATAGTGCTAAGTACACCTGAAGAACATGACAAAACCATGAGTGTCGTACAGGGATTAACTCATTTTTCATATATAAGCATCGCATCCACCATAAGAAAACTTGATATATGTGTAAAGAAATCACGAGAGTTTGCAAGTCCAGTCTACAGTTTAATGATGGATATGATTAGCCGTATAGTATCACAAAACCCATACCTGTACTATTCAATCCAAAAATCCAACGATGAAACATCACTATCACGTAAAAAGTTCATTAAAGAGATAAACTACCTTGCCAACCTAATAGAAGAAGGAAATGAAGAACAATTCGTTCACGAAATGAGTGAATCAGCAAAACACCTAGATGAATTTGAAGAAGCACTTGGAAGATCAGATAAAGCAATAAGTACCTTAACCAGAGAATTGAATATCCTGAAAAATTCAATAGGAATCGAAATTGGCTTAGAACACCAGTACTCACACAACATTCATGTTGGAATAGTCAAAGACGTTGATGCTAAACAGGTCACATTAAGCAACTTGAATGGCGATGAAACTACTTTGAAGCTTTCTAATGTGAAAATATTAAGTGATGAAGAATTACTTACGTGGAAGAAAACCAATTTAACCGTTCATCATTTTGATGTTTCTGTTTTATTTTTAAAAACTTGTGATGTGGACGTTCTCTTAGACATTATCTCTAATATTAATGTTATCATTGACGCTAATGTTAAAGAGGTTTATGAGGGCATACAAGTTCCCAACGACTACATTAGCATAACTTTCCATTACTGTGTGTTTGACAAGAAAGATAAGGCAATTGTCGAGGAGTATCTGAAGGGAATGGGCGGAATCATAAGATAACTATTTTTTTCCATAATTTTTTCTAATACAATTCTTTTTCTTGTTAAAGTGTATTTATCAACCAATTTATCAATATCCCACTAGTGTAAGCTTGATTTCTGATAAAAAAAGTAGAACACCACGAGAAAAATATTCTAAATATCATGTTAAATTAAGAGAGTACATTACGGACTGTAAGGTAGAATAATTAATATTATGGGTTTTGATGTATCCCAGAAAAATAAAAGTGAATTTGAAAATAAAAATATTTCAATAAAAATCTGAAACTTTATGAAAATTATTAATGATATTATGAATATGATTGCGATAAATATAGTTATTATATCGATAATTATATGTTTTATAATCACATACCTTTTAGTAACCTTTATATACTAAAAGAAATATAGTTATAATTACAAAAAAGAAAAAAAATAATTAATCACAATAATCAAATAACATAAAAATAATGGAGGAATATAATATGGAAAACGAAATAAAATTAAAAGTAGCAGAAGCATTCTCACAAACCGATATAGGAAAATCCGTCGCAAGAATCGACCCAAAATGCATGGAAGACCTGAATCTTAAAGACGGAGACATAATCGAAATTGAAGGAAACAAGATAACAACAGCCACAGTAGTAGCATCACAATCCGACGTAAGCCTAGGAATACTGAGAATAGACAGCTACCTAAGAAAAAATGCTGGAACATCCATCGGAGAAGAAGTAACAATAAGACCAGCACAAATAAAAGAAGCAAAAGTAGTTAAACTAGCACCAGTAGACCAAGAAATAGCAATACAAGGAAATCTAAACGGAATCTTCTTAAACAGAATAATAAACAAAGGAGACATAATCGTAACAGGAGTACGAAGACCACAACCAAAAACACCGAACATGCTGTTTGAAGACATATTCAGCCAAATGATGAGCAACGTAGCATCAATAGGTGAAATAAAAATAGCAGTAGTAAACACCAAGCCACTAGGACCAGTGAAAATAACCGAAAACACACAAATACAAATGGAAACCAAACCAGTAGACCCAAGCAAATTTGAAGGAGTAGAAAACCTCATAGACGTATCCTACGAAGACATCGGTGGACTGGAAAACGAAGTCAAAAAAATCAGGGAAATGGTTGAAATCCCACTAAAAAGACCAGAACTATTCAAACAACTAGGAATATCTGCACCAAAAGGAGTACTACTCCATGGACCACCAGGAACAGGAAAAACCCTACTAGCAAAAGCAGTAGCAAATGAAACCAACGCTCACTTCATACTAATAAACGGACCAGAAATCATGAGCAAATACGTTGGAGGATCAGAAGAACAACTAAGAGAACTCTTTGAAGAAGCAGAAGAAAACAGCCCATCAATCATATTCATAGACGAACTAGACGCAATTGCACCAAAAAGAGCAGAAGTAACAGGAGACGTAGAACGCAGAACAGTAGCACAACTACTAACACTCATGGATGGACTAAAAAGCAGAGGAGAAGTAGTGGTAATCGGTGCAACAAACAGACCAGACGCAATAGACGAAGCACTAAGAAGACCAGGACGATTTGACAGAGAAATAGAAATAGGTGTACCAGACAAAGATGAAAGAAAAGAAATCCTAGAAATACACACAAGACGTATGCCACTAGATGATGACGTAAACCTCGACAAAATAACCAATGTAACACACGGATTCGTAGGAGCAGACCTACAAGCACTATGTAAAGAAGCAGCAATGCTAGTACTAAGAAGAATACTCCCAGAAATACAGACAGACAAGGAAGTACCAGCAGAAGTACTCGAAAAAATGGTACTACACCAGAAAGACTTTAAAGAAGCACTCAAAGAAATCCAGCCATCAGCACTAAGAGAAGTAATGGTACAAATACCAGACGTCACATGGGACGACGTGGGAGGACTGGAAAACGCTAAACAGGAACTCAAAGAAGCAATAGAATGGCCACTGAAAAACCCAGAAAAATTCAAACAATTTGGAATAAACCCACCAAAAGGAGTCCTATTAACAGGAATACCTGGAACAGGAAAAACCCTACTAGCAAAAGCAGTAGCAAACGAAAGTGACGCAAACTTCATATCCGTAAAAGGACCAGAACTACTTTCAAAATGGGTGGGAGACTCAGAAAAAGGAATCAGAGAAGTATTCAGAAAAGCAAGACAAACAGCACCAACAGTCATATTTTTTGATGAAATAGATTCAATAGCACCAGCAAGAGGACTAACCAGTGGAGACAGTGGTGTAACCCAAAGAGTGGTAAACCAACTCCTAACAGAAATGGATGGAATGGAAGAACTCCACAACATAGCAGTAATAGCTGCAACCAACAGAAAAGACATAATAGACCCAGCACTACTAAGACCAGGACGATTCGACAGACACGTAGAAGTAGGCTTACCAGATGAAGAATCAAGAAAATCAATATTCGAAGTACACACCAAAGGCATGCCAATAGCAAGTGACGTAGACCTAGACGAACTAGCAAGAAAAAGTGAAGGATACGTAGGAGCAGACATCGAAGCAGTATGCAGAGAAGCAGTACTACTCACACTAAGAGAAGACATGGAAGCAGAAAAAGTATACATGAGCGAATTCGAAAGAGCAATGAAAAAAGTCAAACCAATAAAAGAAAAAGAACTGGTATCCTACAACTAAATTAAACCATCATTGTAGAAGAAATTCTACAACTTAACCTCCCCTTTTTTTTAATAAGACTTATTATAAATGAGAATATTTTAATCTGAATTCCAAAATAATATTAGTGATCTTTCTGGCAATTTTATCAGGCACCATTTTCATAATCCACGATATATACTCATTGAAATATATCAAAGCACATATTTTACCAAATAGTTTGTTTGTATCATCTTGTGAATATAACTTTTCTTCATCTACGCCAGCCAATAATGCATATTCATTGTATAAATCATGATAATAATGTTTAGGATTAGTCCATGGACGCCCGTTAGCTCCTCCACAGAAGTGTAGAAATACTGGATTTTTTTGGGCATCAACCAATACTTCCATACTATAATAACACTCAGGATTAGTATAGAACTTAATTACATCCCCCACTTTTCTCCCATGAAAATTACTTAACCAGTTATACCTTGGATCGAGAATTAATATCCTCCCATTGAGTACTCCATTTATCACTCCCTGATCGTGGTGAATGTGCTTATCAGAATGTTTTATCCTAAAATGAATACCC
>MUZZ01000062.1 GCA_003266075.1 Methanosphaera sp. rholeuAM74 | reverse complement strand
TATTCCATATCTTCGAATCTTTCTTCGAGTTTGGTCATTACACCAGGAAGGGAAGTATATTCCATTTATTCAGCAGGTAATCTGTGAGGTTCGAATGGACCATGTCTTCTCATGTAGTTTGCTACTTTAGTAGCAGTACGTCTTGATTCATCAAATCCTGGGTCATCAAACATATCTACTGGTCCAACTAATTTAGCTTCATTAACTTGGAAACCTAAACCAATTACACGTGGTGGACCATCAAATCTTACAGGTCTTGCATCAGCTTGACTTACTGGCATTAATGGACCGTTATGTGAACCCCTCATCCATCCACTAACTAGGTGTGGGAATGCAAATGGTTCTGAAGTTTCTCCAGCAGCTGGGAATCCAGATTGTGATCTTACAATTGCTACTGGGTCATCTTTACCTATGTATTTACCAGCCATTAAGTTTAATCTGTCTGTACTTACTGCAGCTGCAATTTCATTGTCTGATCTTCTGAAGATTCTTTTAATAACGTATCTTCCTGTTGAACCGATTAATGCTAATAAATCATACATTTCATCAGGACATGACATTGTTACTTTCCTGTTTTCAAGTACGTCGTAAACTTCAAAGTCAAATCCACCATGTAATGTAGGGTCAATTACTAATCCTGCCGTGTTGAATGGGTCAGCAAACATTCTGAATAATGGTAAGTTAAATGCTCCTGGTTCTGTTTTGTCACAGCAATAAGCAAATACTGGGTCAGCTCCTCTTTCTTCAAATTCTATTTCAGCACTACCTGGACCCATACCTTTAATGTTACCACTAAAAGTATCAGATAATAAATCTTGACCTGCACCATATAATTTTAGACCTCTTGCAACTTCAGCTCCTGCCATGAAAGTATCAAATGCTAATTTATGTACTTCTTCGTTGTCTGGTCCATTGGTGTGAGTCATAATCATATCTATGTCGTCACCACAATTGGTTATATAATAGTCAGTTAATAATCCTTCTTCTTTTGCTTTGGATAAATATTCATCACATTTATCTTTTAATAGTTGGTGAGTTACTGCGTGTCCACCAACACTACCAATATCTGCTTTTATTATACTTACAGTTGTTTTCATTGTTATAATACCTCCAAGTTGAACTTCCCCACCTATATGAAGATGGTGATTCTTGGGTTCTAAAATTTGATGATTTTAAGTTTACCAAGCTATCCCCCCAGTTCACAGGGTTCACATAAATTAATTGGCTGATATTATTTTCATATATCTATATATTATTCTTTAGTTTAATCTTTATAAATTTTTTTGATATTTCACATTTTTTTGATGATTTCGTTTGAGAACTCCTGTGTCGTATTTGTACCACCCATATCGGGTGTTTTGATTCTATCTTCTAGTATAACATCTTCCACAGATTTTCTAATTAGTTCTGATTCTTCTTTCAAGTCAAGGAAGTCTAACATCATACAACTGGAGAGTATCATGGCTATAGGGTTTGCCTTGTTTAGTCCTGCAATGTTTGGTGCAGAACCATGCACTGGTTCAAATAATCCTGTATTGTCACCAATATTTGCCGAAGGAATTAATCCTAAACTCCCTATGAGTCCTCCAGCTTCGTCTGATAGTATGTCTCCAAATAGGTTTGTTGTCACTATCACGTCAAACGTTTCTGGTCTTGTTATTAGATACATTGCAGTTGCATCTATGTAGTAGTCTTCTGCTTCTATTGTAGGATACTCTTTTGCAGTTTTATAGAATGTATCCTTGAATATTCCATCTGTTAATGGTAGTATGTTTGCCTTGTGGCTTGCAGTAATTTTATTTTTATTCATTTTTTCTGTGTACTCATAAGCGTATCTTATTATCCTTTCACATCCATTATAAGTTATTTTTCTTGTCGCAATAGCAGTATCACCATAATCCTCTTCTAGGTATGAGTATAGTCCTTCAGAGTTTTCTCTTATTATTGTGAAGTCTATTCTCTTGTCATAATATGATTTGATTGGTCTTTGGTTGATGTATAGATCTAATTCCTTTCTCAGAGTTACTATTGCACTTTTTTGTTGTGGTATGGATGTTACTGCCCCAAATAATATGCTGTCACTTTCCCTGCATGATTGTATGGTGTCTTCTGGTAAGTTTGTCAAATACTTTTTATAGCATTCTTTTCCTGCCTCTTTTTCAACAAAATCGAAGTTTGTATTCAGGCTTTCAAGTATTTCTATTGTGGGTTTCATAACTTCTTTTCCAATACCGTCTCCATTTATCACAGTTATCTTATACACTTTTACGAACTTCCCATCTTTTTTAAATAATTATATATATTATTGTTAATATACTATTCTATTGATAGAGAATATTTTTTTAATAAATTATGTATTTAGGAGTATTATTATGACAGCAGAAGATGTTAGGAATGCTATTAAGGATTTGAATGATTTGGATGATTTTGTTAGGCTTGAAGCTGAAAATACTATTGCAATGAATATGCCTGATGAGATTGATGTTTTACACGAAGAAGTTTTGAAGAACTATCACAAGACTATTAAGCTTAGTATGATTGAAATTTTATCCAGTCTCAAAAATCCTGCATCTATCGATGTTTTCATAGAATTATTGAATGATGAAAATAAGTGGGTTAGACGTGAATCCAGTTCTGCTTTAACAAAGTATGGTGATGAAGCCGTTGACAAACTAATCGAAGCAACTAATGTTGATAACTGGAGAGCTAGGGGTGGAGCTGTCTGGGCTTTAAGTAAAATTGCTAATCCTAAGTCATTGGATGTTTTGATTAAGGCTTCTAAGGATGAGAAAAGTTTTGTTCGCTCTGGTAGTGTAATTGGTCTGGGTGAAATTGGTGGACCAGAGGCCAAGAAGGCATTGGAAGATTTACTTGAAGTTGAAACAACTGCTTATACCATTACCTCTGCTAAGGCAGCATTAGAAAAGATTGAAGCTAATGATTAATTTTTTTCCTCCCCTTTTTTTAATAATATTTTTTTTCTTCGTTATAACTAAGTATTTCTACTAGTATTTACAAATATCTTTATATATTAATTCATTGTTTAAATATTATAATGGGATGATTTCATGGTTAAAATTACAATTATAGGGGCATCAGGTACTATTGGTAAGAATGTTGCATTTTCGTTGGCTAAGGAAGACAGGATTCATGAAATTGTTATGTTTTCTAGGGAATCTAGTGTTGAAAGGGTCAAAGGTGAAATTTCTGATATGTATGACGCATTATCTGCTGATAACATTGATATCATTTTAACACCTACATGTGATATTAGGGATATTGAGGGTTCAGCCATAGTTTTAATTACTGCAGGTACTCCTCGTAAGCAGGGTATGACTAGGCTTGACCTGGCTATTCCTAATGCTAACCTTGTTGTGAATTACTGTAGGGATATTGCTAAGTACGCACCTGATACCATTATTTTAATTGTCACTAATCCTGTTGATGTCATGACGACTCTTGCTTTGGAGGCTTCTGGCTTTGACAAGCATAGGGTCATTGGTCTTGGTAATCATCTTGACTCATTGAGGCTTAAAACTATCATTTCTAAGCATTTCAAGATTAATACTGGTGAGATTCATACCCGTGTGATTGGTGAGCATGGTGATCACATGGTTCCTCTTCTCAGTTCAACTACTATTGGTGGGTTGTTATTAAATTATTTTGTTGAAAGTAGTGATTTGGATGTGCCGACACTTGTAAAGGCACTTAAAACTGCTGGTACTAACATCATCAGCAAGAAAGGTGCAACAGAGTATGGTCCATCTTATGCTATTGCCAACTTAATAACCACTATTGTCAATGATTCACGAAAGATTCTGACAGTAAGTACCTATCTCGAAGGTGAAGTTGAGGGTGTCTATGATGTTTCCCTAGGTGTTCCAGTAATATTATCCAAAAATGGAATTAAAACAATTGTTCCTCTTAGAATGGATGATGATGAACGTATGGAATTCTTTGACGCTGCAAGAGCCGTTAAGAAGTGTACACAAAAGGTTAAAAAGACTTTGAAAGAGTAATCATTCTTCTTTTATTTTTTCGATTTATTGGGAATATGGGTATTAGTTTGTATTATATGAATTGTATGGAGTGGAATATTTATGAAAGTAGCAATAATTGGTGGAACTGGTGCACAAGGATTGAATCTGGCCAAGAGGTTGGCAATTGCAGGAGAAGATGTGATTATAGGTTCACGTAGTCTAGAAAAGGCACTAACTAAGGTTGATGAAGTTAAAAAACTCTTAAATGAATATGATTTTCAAATGGATGGGATGACTAACGAGGACGCAGCTAGAACTGGTGATTTGTTAATACTGACTGTTCCTTTAACAGCACAAAAAGAAACGCTATTATCCATTAGGGACTATGTGGATGATAAAATTCTCATTGATGCTACTGTGCCATTGGAAACTGCTATTGGTGGCTCACCTGCAAGATATATTGATTTAATGGAAGGTTCTGCTGCCGAAAGAACTGCAAAGATACTTAGGAAAACTAGTGTGAAAGTAGTATCAGCATTCAACAATATCAGCAATTCACAACTAGAAAACATACCCGAACCAATTGACTGTGACTGTCTAGTTTCTGGTGATGATAATGATGCAAAAAGAGTAGTGATAGATTTGATTGAGAAAATTCCCGGCATTGTATGTATTGATTGTGGAAAGCTTGAGAAGGCAAGGATGGTTGAAAAGATTACTCCACTACTCATTGGCTTAAATATCAAGTATAAGTCACATTATGGTGGCTTAAGAATTACTGGGATAGATAAGAAATAGTCATTTTTATCTATATTTTTTTTCTCTAAAAAAGGTTAGCAATGGGGGGTCAAGGTTTTATTTATCAATCGAGGGCTGTATCTCCTCTTTCGTTTGTCCTAATTCTTATTACTTCTTCTACATTTTTAATGAATATTTTTCCGTCTCCGATGTTTCCTGTGTGTGCTGTCTTGCAGATTGCCTCCACTGTTTTGTCTACACTTTCATCATGTACTACTGTCATTATCATGGTCTTTGGTATAAGGTCAATCTTGTAGGTTGAGCCACGATACTTCTCGGATATTCCTAGTTGTTCTCCTCTTCCTTTTACTTCTATGACTGTTATACCTTTAATGTCAACATGTGCTAGTGCTTCTTTTATTTCATCTAGTTTTTCACTTCTGAATATTGCAGTTATTTCTTTCATATCAATAGACTCCTTATATTCTGTATCCTACTTCTTCGTGTTCTTTGACGTCTAGTCCTTCTATTTCACTTTCTTGGTCTACTCTTAATCCCATGACTTTGTCAAGGACTAGTCCTATCGTGTAGGTTATTATGAATGCGTATACTCCTACTGCTATGATGCTGATGATTTGTATTCCTAGTTGTGTTGGGTTTCCGTATAGTAGTCCTGCTACTCCGTTTATTGCTGGTGATGCGAATACTCCTGTTAGTATTGCTCCCCACGTTCCACTCATTCCATGTACTCCGAATGCGTCTAGTGCATCGTCGTATCCTAGTTTTGGTTTGAGTAGTGATATTGAGTAGTATGATATGAATACTGTTGTTATTCCTATTATTATTGATGCTGGTATGTCTACGTATCCTGCTGCTGGTGTGATTGCAACTAGTCCTGCTACTGCTCCTGTTGTTGCACCGAGTATTGTTGGTTTGTTTGTTTTTACTATGTCTATTATTATCCATGTTATCATTGCGGCTGCTGCTGCGGTGTTTGTTGTTATCATTGCGTTTGCTGCTAGTCCATCTGCTGCTAGTGATGATCCTCCGTTGAATCCGAACCATCCGAACCATAGTAGTGCTGCTCCTATTACAACGTATCCTAGGTGGTGAGGTAATAGTCTCGCATCTTTTCGTGGTCCGAGTAGCATTATCAGTGCCAGTGCAGCTATTCCTGAGTTCAGGTGTACTACTGCTCCTCCTGCAAAGTCTAGTGCTCCGAGTTGGGCTAGCCATCCACCTCCCCATACCCAGTGTGCTATTGGTATGTATACTAGGCTTATCCATAGGGCTACAAAAACAATCCATGTTTTGGCTTTCATTCTCCCTACTACTGCTCCTGATATTAGTGCAACTGATATTGCTGCGAATGTTGCTTGGAATACTATGTAGAGTATTTCTGGTATGTGTGTGTCTGGGTGTATCATGTCTAGACTTATTCCTTGTAGTAGGAAGTTTGTTGGTATTCCTATGAATCCTCCTATTGTTTGTCCGAATGAGAATTGGTATCCGTATGTTACCCAGATTATGCTTGCTATTGCGAATGCTGTTAATGATAGGAACATTGTGTTGAGTACGTTTTTCTTTTTACTCATTCCTCCGTAGAATAGTGCTAGTCCTGGTAGTGTCATTATCATGACTAGTGCTGTTGATATTAGTATCCATGCTGTGTCTCCAGTATTTAGTAATGCTTCTGTAGCCACGTTTTTTTCCTCCATTTGTTGTTATTTATTTTATTTGTTTTTTTTATTTATTTTTTTTTATAAGATATCGGAAATAGGAAATACACTTCCGATAATAATAATTTAGCAGTCATAGTATATAAACCTAACTAAAACACAAAAAAATTATAAAAAAGATAGAAAAATCATTGATTTTTCATATAAACATCCTGAAGTGCAGCCACACCTGCACCAGCATCAAACTCAAAGCCAAACTCCTTCAAAGTCATCTCAAGACAAGTGAAGGTCATAGCTAACTCCTGTAAACCAGTAATACCCATATGACCGATTCTGAATACATTACCACTAAGATGGTCTTGTCCACCAGCAATCTCAATATTATACTTGTTTCTCATAGTACCACGAAGATCACCATCACTTACACCCTCAGGCATATTAATAGCAGTCAAGGTATTAGAACGATCACCTTCACGGGCAAACAAGCTAAGACCCAGAGCCTCAGCAGCCTTACGTGTAGCCTCTGCACCAACATGGTGACGATTAATACGGTTATCCAATCCTTCTTCAAGAACCATGCTCAAAGCCTCATTCATGGCATAGGTCAATGAAACATTAGGCGTGTACGGAGTCTGAGGTGGCTGTTTATCACCCATTTTCCTCATTTTCTTCAAGTCCAAGTAGTAAGTAGGTGAATCAACTTTATCAATGACATTCCAAGCATCATCACCAATAGTTATTGCAGACATACCAGGTGGAGCTGCAATACATTTCTGTGAACCAGAAAGACAAATATCTAGCCCATAATCATCCACTTTAACAGTATCTCCAGCTAGTGATGAAACTGTATCAACTACAAACAATGCTTCATAATCCTTTACCACTTTCCCTACTTCTTCTATAGGATTTACAACAGCAGTAGAACTTTCATTATGAATCATCGTAACTGCTTTAACATCATCATTTTCTTCTAAAGCGTTTTTAACATCTTCTGGATTCACTGCTTGACCCCATGGTACTGTGACTTCTATGGATTCTCCACCAAACACTTCAGTCAACTGTTGAAGCCTCTGACCGAATTTACCTCCGACAACGTTTATTACTTTATCGTTTTTTTCTATGATGTTTGCAATTGCAGCTTCCATTGCAGAAGTTCCTGACCCTGTTAATAGGTATGACTTGTTGTCTGTCTGGAATACCTCTGACATCATTGCCGTGGTTTCGTCTAATATTTCACCATAAACTGGTCCTCTGTGGTTTGTGATTGGCTGAGCCATTGCATCCAATACTCTTTTAGGGACAGTTGTTGGTCCTGGAATCATTAATAATGTATCTTCCATATGGTTATATCCTCCAAATAAATAATTTTTTAATTAATTTATAATAAGTCAGTATATATACAAGTTTTAACTCCTGTACTTGGGAGTTTTTTTTTAAGTGATACTTCTGTACTTATTATACTATTTCTAATATTTGTTTTTACTACGTTTTAAAAATATTGTTTGGAGTTTCTGGGTTTATGTTTTATGATTCACACAAAACTATTTATCACACATTTTCCAAATATTTGTATATTGATTTAACCACTCATAATTTTCATGAGTAAAGTGTTTGATGGTATTATTAACGTGAGACCATTCAATAATCTGGGGTGATGTTTGTGATTAGTGTAAAATATAATGATTGGAATATATGGTACGAGAAAATTTTGGAAGATTTTGCTTTTAGGCAAAGTGACGATGAAGAATCAGCACAACTACTAAACAATATACTAACACAAAAACAATACTACAACATAAATGAAAAAGATTTTCCAGACAAGGCAATAATATTCGGAGCAGGACCATCCATAAAAAGACACATAAACATATTCAAAAACAACTATGACCCAGAAAACTACCTGATAATAGCATCAGATGGAGCAAATACTGCACTACTAGAAGAAGACATCATAGCCGACATAATAGTCACAGACCTAGACGGCAACATTGAAGATTTAATAAAAGCAAACCATGAAAAGTCAATACTCTTTCTTCACGCACATGGAGACAACAAAAAACAGATACAAACAATCACACCACACCTGACCAGGATAATACCAACCACCCAATCAGAACCCCATGGAATACTGGAAAACTATGGGGGATTCACCGACGGTGACAGAGCACTCCACATCGCAGTATACAAACTAAAGATGAAAGAAATAATACTTGCAGGAATGGATTTCGGCAAAATAACCACGAAATATTCAAGACCAAACCAGGAAAAAGACGTCCAAGAAGCAGATGAATTCAAGAAAAAGAAGTTAAGCTACGCTGAAAGACTAACAGACGCTTTAATAAAAAACAATCCGCACATAAAATTCGTTAAACTCTAAAAATGAAATAAAAATTGTGAATTCAAAAAAATCAAGTATAATGGAAATCACAATTACAATATGTTTGTGGGTACAAGTAAATATTTACACTTTTTACCTATTAAATACTCCCCTTTTTTCTATTAACTTTATATAACATCTTAAAATTAAATCTTAAAAGTTAAGTTTTATACGAACAATTTCAGCTATATCACACCACAAACTAAAACATCCCCACTAGAATTGTTCAAAACATCCCCATCACCACTAGAATTATCAGAAACCTCGATGCTGGTATTAGCACTGCTAATATTCAATGAAAGAACATCACCACTATCCCTTCTAACACACACTTTAGCAAGAAGCTCACCAGACTCATCAGATAAAACTTCAACATCATAGGCATCAGTAGAATTCACAGTACTCTCACTAACTTTGAACGTGTTTGAAGTAATATTATACTCTTTATCCAACTTGTCCTTAACAAGCCTTTTAGCATCATCCTCTGACAAATTATGAGAAGCATTAACACTAGCTTCTGAACTATCATTAGTGGAATTACCATTAGTCTTATTAACCGGTCTAGTATCATTTTGTGTCTTATCATCATTAACATGAACTTCATCGTTGAAAGCACCCTCAACGACACTACCATTAACAGCGTTAATACCATAATATCCAATGATACCAGACTCATCATAGACGTTAACAATATAAATAGGAGATTCATCATCATCATAGACTAGTTTCACAACCTTAAAACTATAGTTAACATCCTCATTCGAATACTTCTCCTTAAGCTTGTTAATAACATCCTCCTCAGAAATCCTAGGCTTATCACCATTATCCTTCTTAGACTTCATATTTGCTTGCTGTTTCTTGTGGACATCATCACCACTATCAACACTAACAACACTACCAGTATCATTCAAATCCAAGTCCATGGCATTACCACTAGCAGTAGTATTATCACTACTAATACAGCCAGAAATGCCGACAACAGCCACAACTAACAAAATGCTCACAAGCATAGCAGAAATCTTCATAAAACCCCACCTACCAAAATCATTAATCAATACTTAATAATTGTATTTGATGATATATAACTCTATTTCTTATACGCACAAAACAAGTATACGAAAATATGCTAATAATGGCTACATCATATAAAAATAATGCGAGAACATCCCCCATAAAACGAGAAACTAAATCTAAAATTTAAAAACGTCAAAACTAGAAAATAATAAACTGTGATGAATAGTATAATTCTATTTTATCGAAATTATATGGTCAATCACAATTTTTTATAAATAAATTATTTCTGTGGGTACAGTTATATTATATGGTCAAAGTTTAATATATACAATCCCCAAACTTCAAGTAAAAATACATTAAATTCACTAAGTTTTTTTTTAATTTGAATTTTTCACTTCTTAATAATAATCCTTACAATGTCATGATCTTCAAGTTTATGCTCAAGACCGACCTTCTGACCAGGAAACTTAACAGAATTACCCCAAACCTTAGCATACTTGAAATTCTTCACAAAATCCCTGTGCAACTTACGCGCAACATCCTCAATAGTAGAACCACGACGAATAATAAGTGGTTCATCCATATCAGCCTTCTTACCCTGAGGCTTCAAATACAACCTAATCAAGTCCAAGTCAACAAAGATACGTTCCTTCAACTCCTCCATCATAATACCATCATCAGCAGAAATAAACATCGCATCAGGCAACTTCTCTCTAAGAGCTTCCAACTGTTCATCACTAGCTAGATCAATCTTGTTAACCACAACAGTCATTGGAATATATGCTCTGTTAGGCTCAAGGGCATCAATGAACCTGTCAATTGTAACATCCTCCCTGAGGACAACATCAGCACTATGAATACCATACTCGCTGAGAATAGAATGAATAGTCTTCTCATCAAGATATGTCAACGGCACGGTAGAGACAATATTCAAACCACCCATCTTCTTAGGAGAAACCTTAACATTCGGTGTCTTCTCATTAGGACGAACACCAATATTACGAACCTCCTCTAGGATAACCTCCATATGCTCAGGTTGAAATACATCCAAAACCATGATAATCAAATCAGCATTCCTCGTTGCAGAAAGAATCTCACGACCCTTACCCTTACCCTTAGAAGCACCCTTAATAATACCTGGAATATCCAGAATCTGAATCTTAGCATCCTCATAGCTCATGATACCAGGAACAATATCCAACGTGGTAAACTCATAAGCACCAACCTTAGAATTAGCATTAGTCAAATAGTTCAGAATAGTGGACTTACCAACAGATGGAAAACCAAGCAGAACCGCAGTAGAATCACCACTCTTCTTAACAAGAAAACCCTCACCCTTAGTAGCAGAACTGTTACGTTTCTCAATCTTCTCCTTAAGTTGGGCAATCTGAGCCTTCAATTTACCAATATGGTGTGATGTAGCCTTGTTCTTCTGTGTCTTCTTAATCTCGGCCTCAATCTCCTTAATCCTATCCTCTGCTGCTGACATCTAATCACACCATAAAAAAGTTCTATTGAATATAAAGTAACACCTACATAAAACTAGGCTCTATAAATTAGTGATTATATATTTATCACTCATCATTAATAGTATTATTGATTATGAAGCCGAAGATAAACACATACAAAATATACTAAAAAAAGGGGTATGGGTGTAGAAATGGGGGAGAGGACTTACTTAGCGACAATATCATTCCAAGGTCTAATGTAGACACTAGAAATAAGGCTTTCAGAAGAACTGTTAGAGATAACCTTAGAAAGTGTGTAAACCAGATTCATGAAACCAATCCTACCAAACTCATGGCTCACACTAGACGGACTAACATACTCGACATCCATGTACTCAACAATCTCCCTAGCAAAAGCCACGTACTCATCCATAGTCAACTCGAAAGTCTCAGTAATACTTTCACTAGAAACCTTAGGTGCATCAAACTTCTTAACCAAGACATCCTCACTAACACCATCAGCAATGTTGCAAACAGCCTTAGAAACAACATACAACAAGTCACCAATAGCTACATTATCCTTGTTAATAGCAATCCTACCAGGCAACTTCTTATTAACCTCAATCCACTTAGTAAGCCTATAACAAGCATTCTCCAAATCACTAATAGAAACATAAACAGGCTTATCCTTATTCAAAACAAGTTTAGCCTTAGCCTCAGAAGGATTACAAATACTAGTACCGCCATAAATCATGGTAATTTCGTACTCATCATTAACTAAATCAGAAAAGTCATGTTCCTCACAGAAAACACCATTAACCACATTACCCTGAATCCTAGTAATCTGATTAATCTTGACAACAGCACGACCATTAACAGGATTACCATCCATATCCGTAACCTCAGCTCTTACAGTACCTTTTTCCCAAATATTAACTTTCATATCGTTTAAAGTAATTTTAGTATCCATAAATATTCACCTTAAAATCATTGCAAAACAATAAATACATATCAAACTAAATAAGTCGCTTTCATAGTATTATCATTAATTAATATTTATATATGTACAACCTTAAATAAAAATTTATTCATTGGAAGGAGCATTTTTTAAAAAAGTTTGTTGGGGTGCCTGATTTTTGTTTGGTAGTATGATTAATATTAAAAACTATAATTACAAGTGAAAATTCTAATTTTCAAAAAATAAGACAATATATCCGTTTAAATTTTAATATTAATTCGTTTTAACATGGTTGACGTCATTTTTTTCTTTGATGTGTAATTTTTTAACAACTCTATTCCAAGGTATTAATGTACTCTAGTAATACTATCAATATAATCAAAGAAGTCACATATAAAACAATAGGTTGATAAAAAACTATGCTAAAATATTGGAGGTTAAATTACTAATATTTACTAACTTCTAAAAGAATTAAAGTAATGTGATGCAATATGTACATCACACACTAAAAAAAGAAGTAGTGGAGAAAAACTACTCCACTACGCTTATCTCAAAAATAACATTACTAATTATTTTATTTATTTGACGTTCAAATCCTCGTATACTCCTGCCTGTCTTTCGGTTAATCCATCCATTTCTTCTTCTTTCTGTGCAAAGAAGTCTGGATCGTGTATTGGGCAGCATTTGAGTTTCCTGTATGGTGAGTATAAGTCTGTTATTTCGCTTTCGTTTACGTCCCTTATTTCTTTGAGTCTTTGCAGTATTGTTAGTATTGTTCCGTCTTCCATGAGTTTTCCTAAGAATCCTGGTCTTGCGGTTTCCTTCTGCATTATCATGTATACTATTTTCTGTATGGTTAGTAGGTCTACTCTTTTGATTAGTTCGTGGTTGTTTATGTAGTTCCATCCTTTTTCTTCCCAGTCTTTTAGGTTGTCGAATGGCTTGTATATGTTTTCCTGGTAGAGGTCGTCTTTGAAGAAGTCTGCTTCTTCATCGTATATTCTTGTTCCGTTTTCTATTCTTACGAATTCGTTGTCGGTGTCTTCGAAGTAGTCTATGTATTCTAGTATTGCGTCTACGTTTTCTATGTTTGGGAATTTGAATATGTTTCCGAATGACTTGTTTAATCCCATTTGCAGTGTTTTGTAGTCGAGTACTTTGATGTGTGATTTTTCGTCGTTGAATAGTCTGTGATCCCAGACTACTAGTATGTTTCTTATGTCTTCTGTTGCCTTACACTTGTATTTTATCTGGTTGTCTGTTATTCTCTCGATTTCCAGTAGTAGGTAGCTTGTCCTTGTGAGGTTTCTTGCCTTGACAGAGTTTTTCATTCTCAGGCATATGTATGGGTATTTGAGTATTGGCTTGAATTTTGCGTCTAGTTCTTCTGGTAGGTCGTGGAAGAATATCTGCATTACTGTTGTGTGTTCCATGTTGTCTTCTTCTAGTTGGAAGTAGTATTCTGCGAGTTCTCTTACTCCTGCTTTCTGGAAAGTTATTGTTCCCTTGGTTGTTTCGAGTACTTCTAGTGTGTTTAGTAGTACGTATAGTTCGAATAGTTTGTCGTTGGTTAGTGTGGTTAGTATTTCTGAGGTTATCGTGTTGTATAATTCTAGTTTTGATGGGAATACGAATAGTTCATCGTATACCTCGTATACTCTTGCCATGTTGTAGAGTTCGTCGGTGTTTTTTGATGCATCTTCTAGTAGGTTGATGTCTATTATGTCTGGTGTTTCTACCTGTTCGAAGTAGTCGTTTTTGAGTATTGTGCTTATCTTTTTCTTGTTTTCTAGTATTGTCTGGTTTATCTGGTCTAGTTGTTCTTGGTCGAAGTTCTTGTTTTCTATCTTGTTTGCGTCATTGTTTTTTATGTTTTCGAACATGTATTTTACTACTTTTATTATGCTGGTGTATGGTTCTTGTGTTGGATCGTTTTCTTTTAGTATTGCGTCTAGTTTGTCATAGTTGTTTATTATGTCTTGTGTCTCTTCTAGTTTTAGGAAGTATGCTGTTTTGAAAGCTTTCAGGTCGAGTTCTGTTATTTCTATGATTTTACTCATTATTTCTGCTTCGTCCTTGAATATTTTGGTGAATAGGTAGTGGTGTAGTCTTGTTTCCACGTAGTTGAATACGGTTTGTCTGTCATAGTTTGTCCATATTTCTTCTAATATTTCATCCATTATTATCTTACTCCTCGTGTTTTTATTCTATTATTATGTTATAGTTTTATTTTTTTAGATATTTTATATTTATCTTTGCCCTTATTTTTTATTATTAATTAGTTAAAATTAGGTTGATTATGTGCTAATCTTAATTTAAAATGGGGGTTTAGGGTGGATGGTCCACTTTACTCGTTTGTCAATAGGTTTTTAGCTATTTCCATTGCTTGACTTCTTTTGTCTTCTAGTTTTTCAAACATTGTTGTCAGGTGTTTGTTGGCACATTGTTTGCAGTTTCCACACAGGATTTCACCATTAATACATTTGTTTTTTATGTCTTCTAGTTGTTTGTCATCGTCTATGAGGTGGTATACTAGTAGTTCGTATACTGAACACTCATCAGGTCGTCCTCCCAGTTCTTTCTGTTCTTTGAGGCTGTCACGTCCACCAGTCTTTGCACTGTTCACCTTCTTTGTTGCCTCCTTGACTGTGTCTGTCAGGTATATCGCTGTTTTTGGTTTGCTGCTACTCATCTTTTCTCCTGTTAGTCCTGTCATGAACCTGTGGAATGTTGCTGATGGCTCGATAAATCCGTATTCATCATAGAACTTGGCTGCCAGGTCTCTTGTGAGTCTTATGTGTGGGTCTTGGTCTGGTCCTACTGGCACTACTACCGGTCTTGGTCCACCATACTCTTCTAGTTGTGGGTGGAGTATGTCTGCCACCTGTACTAGTGGTGTGTAAATGTGTGATATGTTTGTACTGTTGTCGAATCCGTAGATGCTTCTCATCTGGCTGAATGTGACCTTTTTTCCTATGGTGTATGCTAGGTTTTTCACTTCATCATTCTCTGATTGCAGGTATATGTGGAATTTCTCATCATCCACGTCTAAGCCTAGTGCTATGTAGTTTACTATGTACTCCTCTAGTGCTAGTCTCCTTGATTGCTCTTTTGTAATTCCACGTGCAGCATATGATTCCATGTCTGCTATTGACAGGTATATATCTGAACCCATCTTCTGATACCATTTTAGCTGGTCTACCACCATCTTGTGTCCGATGTGCATCCTGCCACTGGGCATCATACCAGTTACCGTTGCAAATTCCTTGTTATCATTCAATGCCTTGGCTATCTTGTCATAGTCACGTTGTCCGAATATTATTCCACGTGTCATCAGCTTACTTGGACTTGGGATGTCGTCTAAGACGTCCTTGAATGCCTTTATTCCGAACTGCTTTGTCAGTTTATCATAATCGATTATGCTTGACCCCCATGGGTCCACTATGTCCATAAATAATCCACTCCCCTAATTTAATTCTTTTGCTATGGTCTTGTCCATTCCACGTTATAGTATGTTATATCGTATTCATCATCAACTACTGCAAGTAGCAGTGTCTTTCTGACTCCATGTGCCACTCTAACATAGCTGGAGAAGTCTCTTACCAGCAAGGATTGTTCCTCGGATAGTATTTTCACGATGGAGCTTGAATGTCCATCACCAGGACTTTTTCCCCTATCGTATATCCTGTAGTCACTACCATACTTGAATCCAGTCTTGACAATGTATCCACGTGTACGAAGATCCTCGTATACAATGTAGTGTGAATACACGTGCTTGTCCTTTATGAGTGTTGTCAGCTCCTGAACTGATACAGCCTCTTCATTGTCATTGTATACATCAATTTTTTCTTTTTTAAGAAGATATAGTGCCTCAATAAATGATAACTCCAAACCCATATCCGTGAGGTTACCAAAGTAACGCTTGTTGTAGAGGTTATGGGCATGTTTATCCTTAACAATCACCCTATCATCACATAATACTGCATACATCCATATCTCCTCATAATCTCTTTATGTTCTTAAGATAGTCTAGGCTATCATAGACACCTTTAACACTTTTTACTTCTACTGTGCATATTCCATCATAACCCTTAGATTCGAGTACGTGGAAGACTCCTTCAAAGTCAACATCACACGTTCCCAGTGCCATGTGTGCATCATGTGATCCGTCATTGTCACTAAGGTGTACGTGTCGTATATTTTCTGATTCGAACATTTCCTCTACACTATAGCCACAGTTATGTGCGTGTCCAACGTCAAGTGTTAACTTGACATCATTTTCCTGTGAGAAATCAAACAATGCCTCTAGGTTTGAATAGAGTAGTCCATCCTCTAAGGGCATATTTTCAAGACACATCGTCACACCATAATCCTCTGCTAAGCGTTTACACTCAAGAATGGATTGGGTATTGTATTTGAGTATCTTATCAGTAAACTTTAGTGCCATTTTAGGAATTTTGCCGGGATGGACTACCACACACTCAGCGTCTAATTCATTGGCCATCCTGAATGTTTCCTCCATTTCCTTTATGGATGCCCGTCTGATGTTGTCGATGTGTGATGCAATGTTGATATCAGATATTGGTGCGTGTATGCTTAGTGCAACACTATGTGAGTTGAAGTCGTCACAGTACAAGTCATGGTATGGGTACTCACGCACTAGCTCTAAAAACTCAACGTTCACCCTTTCTAGAAAGTCCAGTACATCAGATATCTTAGCCGGATACAATCCCATAGTTGATATACTAATATTCATAACACACATCCTCCTAGTATAGCTCTTCATTTCTAAGTCTTGCATAGATTGGTTCATTCTTTTTCATACACCTGATGATATCCTCTGCCATGTCAAGATCCTTTTTCAGACGAATATTGCCCTTCTTACCGACAGTCGCAGTAAATAGGTACTCATCCTCGACTATAATATCGAAGCTAGAGCCAACATCCTCCTTCTTGAAGTTAAGTGAGAGGTAGTTACCAGATACCGTTGCATTTATAGGTATTTTCTTCTCAATATCCTCAAGTTCTAGTTTTTTAACTTCAATACCGATGCCAGTTCTCTTTTCTAGTTCTGTGATTGTTTTACCATTCTTTCCTATTAGTGTACCAGTATAATCCGGGTCCATCTCTATCAGGGCACGCTTATCTGATAATAACTCCACATTAAATATGGCATTCGGTATTAGTCTTGAGACCTCCTCACGTAGGGTGCGTTCAACTATCCTGCTTACAGGACTCTTATCCTCAGCTTTGTCTTCTGTGAAGTTCTTTGCTATGTCCATGACAATAGTCTGCTCACCATAAGTATAAATTTCATAGAGTAACTCCTCACTTTCAAGGTCCTTAATCTCTATGACAGGACGTGAGAGGTCATCTTCAACCATACCAGTAGGCACTTTAACAGTTAAAGCAATGGAGTAGACAGCTTTTATTTCCCCGTTTTCGATGTAGACTGTTGTATCTATCACTGATGGTATTATACCAAGCTCTAGTCGTCCAATAAAACGTTGTACTGCGTCGATGGCACGTGTAGCATGTACTACTCCAATCATGCCCACACCAGCAAGCCTCATGTCAGAGTAGATTTCAAAGTCTCTAGTCTTTCTTACCTCATCAAATATTGTGAAGTCAGGTCTTACAAGAAGCAGTATGTCAGCAGTATTTTCCATGTCACCCTCTAGTGGTGCGTACTGGGTGATGTTGTCATCCAAGTTCATATCACGTGGTGATTCCATGGTCTTAACCATCTTCTCCATGTCATAGTAGTAGAACTCTGCAAGTGCCTGTGCGAAGGTTGACTTACCAGCACCAGGTGAACCTGCAACTAGTATACCTTTAGCATCACTTCTTAACCTTTCAAGAAGCCTCTCAGTTACATTGTAGTCATCAAGTTCTAACTTGTTCACGGGTTTGACTGCTGTTATCTCGAAGCCCTCAGAGAATGGCTGCTTTGCAATGGTCACTCTTAGATCATCGAATTGCACGACCTTTGCTCCGAGCTTGTCAATTTCTATGAAGCAGTCATGACGCTTATATGCCTGTTCTATTATCTCCTTTGCAATTCTGTCCATGTCCTTGTAGCGTAGTGGCACGTAGTCAAGTTCCACGAGTTCCACGTGTCCTGGACGTCCACGCTTTGCCATTGGCACGGTGTTTTCCTTGAGGTGTACCGATGAGATGCCCTCACTAAAGTATCCCTCTAGTTCGGTTTTCAGGTACGTGTCGAAGTCCTCTTTTTCGTGTATGTATGTCTGAATTCCCTGTGCCTGTGCAATCCTCCCTTGAAGCCTGTCACTAGTAAGAAGTACTGCGTTTTCTTCTCGTGCTATCTGGCGTATCATGGCATCTATTTCTCCACCCCTTGCTAGTGATACCTCATCTAGTTGTGGTCTTCTGCCGACATACCTTAGGCTTATTAAGTCCTCATCACACATCTGTCTAAGTCTTAAAAGTTCGTCTAAGCCAGTATATCCTATGTCCTTTCTCTTGTTTGCATGATTTTCTATTTCAGCAAACACTGCTTCTGGTATGATTATCTCTGCGTTTTCGTATTTCTCTTCTACCAATGTGCTTACCATTTCATCGATTATGATGCTGGTATCTGGCACTAACTTAACCATATAGTATCACCTACTAATTAGTATACTTCGTCTGGGTTGAAGACCATGTTTTGTGTCTCTGTTTTTGTCATAGAATCGGGTGATATCCTTGTGTAGAAGCAGGAGTAGTGTCCTGTATGGCATGCTCCACCAAGTTGTTCTACCTTGAATACTATTGCGTCCTCGTCACAGTCAAAGAAGATCTCTTTAATCTTCTGGGTATGACCTGAAGTTTCTCCCTTGTACCATACGCTTTTTCTGCTGGTTGAGTAGTAGTGTACGTATCCTGTTTCTATGCTTTTGGTGTATGCCTCCTCGTCAATGAATGCCACCATGAGTACTTCACCAGTCTGGTAGTCCTGTGCTACTGCCGTAGCTACTAGTCTGTCCCCTATTTTGTGTCTAAAGTTGGGTTTAATCATGTAAATCACTTTGCCTAGTCGTTTAGTATGAAGTCTATTACTTCATCGTAGCCTACTGTTGTCTGATTACCAGAGTTCATGTCCTTTATCGTGACGGTATTGTCCTCTTGTTCTTGTTGTCCGAGAATCACTACCTTGTTGATGTTATGTGCATTGGCATAAGACATGTTCTTCTTAAGTTTCTTTCCCTTGAGGTCAATGTCTGTGATTATGTTGTGCCCTCGTAGGTGTTGGGCTACCCTAATGGCATAGTTTCTGAAGTCGGTCTTTATAGGAATTACCAGCACCCTCTGTGTGTCATTGTCTTCTACTTCTATTTTCTGTTTGTGGTATGCCTCTATTATCCTGTCAAATCCTATTGCAAATCCAGTTGATTCGACCTCTTGGCTGTTGAATAATCCCATGAGGTTGTATGTTCCTCCACCTGTTACCTGCTTCTGTGCACCTAGGTCTGATACGTATACCTCGAATACCAGTCCTGTGTAGTAGTCAAGTCCACGTGCAATTGATAGTTTCACCGTGTAGTCACTGCAACCGAATGCTTCAACACATTTCAAGGTCTCATCAAGCTCATTTAATGCTTCCATACTTTCCGGTATGTCCTGTAATGTTTCTTTTAATATGTTCAAATCATTTCTCGTACCATTGACGGATATTATTTTGTTTATTACATTTTTGTAGTAGTCTTCAACATCTGATTGGCTTAGAAGTGAGTCCAGTAATTCATAGTCCTCTTTGTCTATACTTGCTATTATCTGGCTTTGTATTTCGTCTTCTATGCCTATGTGACTTAGGACTCCCTTTATTATTCCGAGGTGTCCTATGGCTATTTCATAATTTTTGAGTTTAAGGTTTGCTAAGATGTTGTCTGCCATTGCAATAATTTCTGCCTCATTGTATACTGCTGTTCCGCCTATTACTTCTATACCGAACTGCCAGAATTGTCTGAAACGTCCTGCCTGTGGTCTTTCATACCTGAAGCAACTACCATAGTAGTACATCTTAAGTGGCTTCGCAGTCTTCTGGAGGTTGTTGTTGTATAGTCTTGCCACACTAGCAGTCATCTCTGGTCTAAGCGACAAATCCCTTCCACCCTTGTCCTGGAAGTGGTATATCTCATCCTTTATTCCTTCACCAGACTTCGAAGTGAAGAGTTCCAAGTCCTCAAATATTGGTGTTTTAACTTCTTTAAATCCGTAGCTTTCTACAACGCCACGTATAATGTTTTCAACGTATTTACGTTCGGCCATATCTTCAAATAGGAAATCACGTGTTCCCCTTGGTTTCTTAAAATCCATAATGTTTCACTCATCCTTATCAGGTTATACTAGAATACACACACATACCACTTGATATACAGGTTTTATGGATGGATAAACTAATATAATCTACTCATAATTCCATGCTGCTTTAGTAAACATTCACACAACCAAACGCTTAGAATTGCTTTTAACTGTTTGCACTTGGTTATGAAAACATTTCTCATACATTTAATCATATAAAGTTATATATTTAATACTATAAAGACTTTTATTATTGATTAAAAAAAATATTTTTTGAGGTTTGATTTGTTTGATTACAGGAAAGACTTTAATAACAGGGGTGATTGGTCATCCAATAGAACACAGTTTTTCACCACCAATGCATAACACTGCATATGAGGTAATGGATATGGATTATAGCTACGTAGCATTTCATGTGATGCCAAAAGACATTGGAAATGTGATAAAAGCTTCAAAGACCATGAACATCGTAGGATTAAATGTAACAATACCCTACAAGACGGATATAATAGAATACCTAGACGAAATAGATGAAACAGCACGTATGATTAACGCAGTAAACACCATATCATTCAAGGACGGGGTAGCCAAGGGATATAATACTGATGGAATCGGTGCAATATCATCAATAGAAAACTACACACCCCTCAAGGATAAATCCGTACTAGTCATAGGTTCAGGTGGAGCTGCCAAGGCAATAACATTCACACTACTAGAAAGAGATATCGACTCCTTAAGCATTGCCAACAGAACACAAGCCAACGCTTGCAGCCTGATAGATAACCTAAAACAATACTATGACTCAAAAAAGATAACATACTGTCCGATAGATGATTGTGATGATGTAATAAGTAGCGTGGATGTGATAATTAACACCACTCCGATAGGTATGTATCCGAATGTTGATGCACAATCCCCTATCAATACCGAACATATCACATCAAAGCATACCGTGATGGACATCATTTACAACCCATTAGAGACGGATTTACTCAGAAAAGCTAGGAATAATGGTGCAAAAATAATATATGGTAGGGATATGCTGGTCAATCAGGCAGTAGAATCCTTCAAGATTTTCACAGGAAGGACTCCCTCAGCTAATGTGATGATGGACGCATTAATTGAACAACTATAAGTAATGCTTATCGTTTTACGTGAAAACATTAATATCATAGTTGTTATGAACTCAAGTGATGAAAGTATCACATTGCATAATTAGAAAAGGTTTATGTACTATTAACTTCATATAAAACTATATGGACTATAATAGGAATATAAAAGAGAAATAATAAAATAAAACTAAAACGTGATAATATGAGTTGTCAAGACAAAAAATGTGATAAAGATAAAGAAAATTGTGATGAAGAAAAGAAATGTTGTCATAAAGATGGTGAACACCACGACGAAGAAAAGAAGTGTTGTCATAAAGATGGTGAACACCACGACGAAGAAAAGAAGTGTTCTCATAAAGATGGTGAACACCACGAAGAAAAACAACATGGACACAGGGGTATGTGTTGCAGAAGAAGAATGGCTATGATGCAACAACAATAACTATTCCAATATCTTCTATTAACATTAATAACTTTTCTCCTCCAACTAATTCTCCACCTAATTGAACCTCCCCATCTTGTAGA
>MUZZ01000057.1:9634-13215 GCA_003266075.1 Methanosphaera sp. rholeuAM74 | reverse complement strand
TATGTACCTGTGGGTATTCTATTGCAAATGGCAGATTGGATATGCTCCTTGGAGCAGGATACCTGTTTATCATCAACTCGTACTTCATTTTCCTGTCAGCCGGTCTCATCCTGAGTGTCCTTAAAATCCCAAAAACGAGGGAGTTAACGGATAAACAGTGGAGAAGAATTCGTCTAAGGATGCTTCGTAATACTATCATCATAGCACTGCCAAGTATAATGGCACTATATTCCATGTTATAGTGGAAAGATAGGACTTGTATTGTTGATTATTATAATATAAGCCCACCCCCCACTTTTTTTCATGAATTGAATCCTTTTATCATCAAACTATTGTTTCGTTACTTTTTTTTATCTATACTGAAGAGCTAATTCTAATTAACTACACTCACTTTTTCAAGTAGTCCCCATCACTTCGCACACTTCATAAGTATATATAAAACATCATAGATAGTATTACTTAGTGATTATTTATGTGTACAGCAGCAAATTTTCTTAGTGGAGACCATTACTTTGGAAGAAACTTGGACTTAGAATTTTCATATAATGAGACGGTAGTAATAACGCCTAGAAACTATAATCTAGAGTTTAGGAAAGTCGAGGACATTCAATCGCATTATGCAATCATTGGAATGGCATTTGTTGTGGGTGATTATCCATTATACTATGATGCAACGAATGAGAAGGGCTTGAGCATGGCCGGATTAAACTTCCCTGAAGCAGAATACCCTGATTATGATGACACAAAGGATAATATCACACCATTCGAGTTCATCCCATGGATACTATGTCAATGCAGTAGTGTGGGTGATGCAAGAGATCTTCTGTCTAGGATTAACTTGGTTAACATTAACTTTAGTGATGAGTTACCATTATCTCCACTTCATTGGATTATAAGTGATAGGGATGAGTCCATAGTAGTTGAATGTGATAGTAGGGGTTTAATAGTCTATGATAACCCTGTTGGGGTGATGACCAACAGTCCATCATTTGATAAGCAATTGTTTAATCTGAACAATTACAGGCACTTATCCATCAGCACTCCACCGAACACATTCTCTGATAATGTTGAATTAGATGCATATAGTAGGGGTATGGGTGCAATGGGTATGCCGGGTGACTTATCATCTCTCAGCCGTTTTGTGAAGGTAGCCTTTACTCGTGAAAACGTTTTACAGGGGGAATGTGAAAGAGAAAATGTTAACCAGTTCTTCCACATACTCGGCTCAGTCTACCAGCAGAGGGGTTGTGTGGAGGTATCTGAAGGCAAATACGAGTACACAATCTATTCCTCCTGTGTAAACACGGATAAGGGAATATACTACTATAAGACATACTATAATTCAAAGATAAATGCTGTCAATATGCATAGTTATGACCTTGATTCAAGTAAGTTAAGCGTTAACAAGCTACTAATCGATGAAGACATAGCAATCCAGAATAATTAGATAATAAGGTGAGCTTATTATTTTACTCGTGTTCTTATATCATACATTTTATTTTTGTTATATTTTTTTTTGGGGATTAACTGTCACATTTAAACGGTATTATATTCGAATTAGGTATTCTAAAAGTTGCAAATAACCTATTCATAATTCAACATTGTATTAATCATGTTTCTAGGATTAACTGGCTTTAAATTCTACAAATTTTAACGTAGAAAGCATTTTCTTCTAATATTAAATTGTCACAGCACTACTATACCTGTGTTAATAGTGCTTACACTAGTTTTCTATTGACGTGTTTCGTATGTCATTATATCAAAGCTTTGTGTTCCCAGTTTTGAATGAATTAGTATTACTTAAATAAATTCACCGCTTTTAGTTATCTCTTAAATCTTATTAACTTTGAATGACATATATAATAAGTATATTATTTTTTGGAGTGAAATCATGGAGAAATCGAGAATTGAATGGATTGACTTGGTACGTGCAATTGCTATTTTGACTGTACTCTACTGTCATTCTGTTGATGGAATTTACATTATACTGTCTGATGCCACCACGTATTTTACTCTTGGTTCAAGGATTTTCCAGTTTATTTCATTGTTTATTGGTAGGATGGGTGTTCCATTCTTCTTAATGATCACTGGTTACCTATTACTTGACAGGGAGTATGATGACGAGAAGGTCAGACGATTCTGGAACAAGAATTGTAAGGCTCTTATCATAGTTACATTGTTATGGGCAGCTATTTATGCCGTGTTTATCTATGCTGTTGCAGGTGGTAGTGATGAGGTTAACATGATGGAGGCTGGTAATCTCTTGTTTAGTCATATGTGGTATATGCCTATGATTATTGGTATGTATCTGTCATTGCCTTTTGTATCTAATGCAATTAAGAACTTCTCTAAGGAAACCATATTCCAGGCAACTGTCATATTTACTTTGTTAGCCTTCTGTGTTCCGTTCATTTCACTTTTATGTGATATGAATGGTATTGGAGGTGTTACTATCCAGTATTGTCTCGGATTTAGTGGCGGTATTTATGGTGTTTACATCATACTGGGTTATCTTGTCAAGAAGGGCATGTTCAAGGATGTGTCATCTATGATTTTGATGGCTATCACACTTGTTTCATGGGCTATTTGTGTCATATTCCAGTATTATGCATTCACTATTAGTTATGACTTCTTCCTATGGTATGAGTTCCCGTTCATATTGACTGGTTCATTCGCATTCTTTGAGCTAATATCTCGTAAGAAGAGTGTGAGGTTCTATAGTGGTGTGAAGGTTCTTTCCAAGTATTCCTTCGCAGTATTCCTGATTCATAACCTTTTCAGGATTCCATTACTAATATTTGTGGTACTCCTCCCATTTACTCAGCCAGTTAATGCTCTTATATTATGGGTGGTACTGACAATTGTAAGCTACGTTGCGGCTATTATAATCTATAGGATTCCTAGGTTTGGTAGGTTCATGCTGTATATGAAGTAGTTTTAACCCCATTTAACCTCTTTTTTTATTTCTTTAAGTACTTTCCATGCTTCTGGTATAGGATATAATGGGTATGTGTGGAAGAGATTTTCTCCGATTATAATGTCCACGTCTTGGCCATGTTTTACTAGTTTTTCATGGTATTCTCTGATGTCGTCATAGAATATCTCGTTTGTTCCCGTTATTAGCAGTGTTCTTGGCAGGTCATAGTTTTTCGTGTAGAGAGCACTTAGCTTATAGTTTTTCGTGTCTGTATCGTCTGCCCACTTCTCGGCTATTATTTTCAGTGATTCGTCTTTTAGTATGGGGTCTTGTGTGTCGTCAATTTTTCTGTCCATGCAGAGGTTTATCCAGGGGGAGATTGCTATAACCATTTCTGGTTCTTTCTTTCCCAACTCTTTAAGATAATGTGTGTATGACAGGGCTAGTCCCCCTCCTGCAGAGTCCCCTACCAGTATTATGCTACGGTTCTGGCTTGTCAGTTCATCATAGAATGTGTTTATTTCTCTGTAGGCTTCATGGTATGTGTGTTGTGGTGCTAGCGGGTATCTTAGTGCGATTACCGGTATTTTTAGTGTGTATGCTAGTATGTGGCAGTATATCCTGTGCTGGAGGTTGAAATTCTCCACGTATGCTCCTCCGTGGA
>MUZZ01000057.1:7201-9561 GCA_003266075.1 Methanosphaera sp. rholeuAM74 | reverse complement strand
GTTTTCTGCATTACTTTCACAACACAAGAGTTTCCTATATGTAGTAGGTTTAATTACTTCTACTTTAATTAATTTTCCGTAATTTCTATTAATCATTAATGACAAAGATAATAGTATAAAGATAATATAAGTAACTACTATGTTAATACTGGGGGAATTGATAGTATATGGATTTAAGAGCAGGACGTTTTGATGGAAAGATGACTGATGATGCGGCACGATTTTCATCATCAATAGAATTCGATAAAAGACTTTTCAATGCCGATATTAGGTGTAACAGGGCACATACTACCATGTTAATCGAGGAAGGTATCATACCAGAGGATTCAGGAGTAAAGATACTGGCCGCACTTGACAAGTTAGAATGTGAGGGCTTGGATGCATTGAATCTTGACCCATCATTTGAGGACATACACATGGCAATAGAGGACTACGTAACCAACGAGATAGGCAAAGAGGCAGGCTTCATGCATACTGCTAAAAGCCGTAACGACCAGGTGTGTACTGATATAAGGTTAGCCCTTAAGGATGAGATGGAATATACGATAACCAGTATTAAGGATTTCATCAGGACACTTGTGGATATGGCAAAAAAGCATACCAATACACTGTTTATTGCATACACTCACCTGCAGCATGCACAGCCCAACACATTTGCTCATCACCTGATGGCATATGCCAATGAGCTTAAGCGTGACTGCCAGAGATTGGAGGACACATATAAGCGTGTTGATATGAGTCCGTTGGGGTCTGCTGCACTCACCACTACTGGATTTCCAATTAACAGGGATACAACAGCACAGCTTCTCGGATTCAACTCTGTAATGGAGAATTCCCTTGATGCTGTTAGTAGCAGAGACTTCGCAGCTGAATGTGTTTTCGATTATGCCATGCTTTCTACGACGCTTGGTAAGATTTCTGATGAGGTGGTCATCTGGAGTAGCTATGAGTTTGGTATGGTGGAGTGTTCTAATGAGTACTCCTCGACCTCATCTATCATGCCACAGAAGAAGAACCCTGACATAGCCGAGCTTGCACGTGGTAAGAGTACCATAGCATACGGTGAGCTTATGACCGTACTGTCCATGATTAAGGGCATTCCACATAGNNCACGGCATGCTTGCCACATTAACTGTTAACAAGGATAGGACTACCGAACTTGCTGGTGCAAACTTTGCCACCGCTACGGAGCTTGCCGACGTCATGGTAAGAGAAAAGGGCTTGCCGTTCAGGACGGCTCATAAGATTGTTGGACGTGTAGTTAGTGATGCTGTGAGTATGGGCTTGAAAACGGAAGATATTGATGATGACTTTGTAAACCGGGTGTCATATGCGGTTACTGGTAGAGAGATTGGCTTGGGTGAGGACTTGGTTAGGCAGGCACTTGATCCTGCCAGTAACGTTGCTTCACGTAGGGTTAAGGGTGGCTGTGCCCCTGAAGCTGTATTAGATGCTATTAAGTCTATGGAGGACTTTCTTGGTTAATGGTGCTTTTTGCCATTAACTTTATTAATTCTGGTATAGAAATATATTATCTATGTTAGGGGAAGATAAAACTAATGAAATTTTATACGTTATGGCAATTGTCTTAGGAATTTTGATTTTCATTTATCCTAACCTTGTTGCCTACATCGTAGCATTATTTTTGGTTGTCTACGGTGTTCTCATGCTAATTAAATAGTTCTTATCAGTGTTAGTGCTTCACCAGGTTCAAGTATTCCTGCACGTGTTTCACGTAGCACTCTTTGTATTGAGAATGACCTATATTGTGGGTACTTTTTATGTACTTGTACTATTAGTGGACAACCATAGCCTTCTATTTTTTTTATGTCATACTTTGTTGTGATATTTTTTTCCTCAGTTTTTTCCATTCGCAGTAGTGCTGGTAGGTTTACTCGTATTGTGTGATCCTTTTTTGTGATTGACTGTGTTCCTGTTGAGAGTAGGTCTCCGTATGCTACTACTTTTATATAATCTTGGCCTGCTTTTTTGTTTATTGTGTCTTCTATGTGTTTTGAACATCTTCCACATGGATGTATCTCTCCGTTTAGTGCTTGTGTGATTACTTCGTTCATGTCTGTTTCCAGGTATTCGTGTTCTATTTCTAGTTTATCTGTTATGCTGTCTATGTTGTGTTTGAACTGTTTGGGCAGTATTATTGTTCCGGGGTCTACTGTTACACATTTTATGTTGAAGCCTAGTGATTTTAGTAGTATTGTTGTGAAGCTACTGTCTGTTCCCCCTGATAGTGCTACTAGGCATCTGGACTCTTCTATCGGCTTTCGGTCTATGTTTTTTGTTACGTAGTCTGTTATTATCCTGTTGTTGTATACCTGTTTTCGTCTTCTTTCTACTAATTC
>MUZZ01000057.1:6099-7051 GCA_003266075.1 Methanosphaera sp. rholeuAM74 | reverse complement strand
GTATTCATGGATTTCTCTGATTTGTGGTTCTACGTGGTCGTGACCGATTTCTTCTCTTATCTTTATTATTTTGTCTATGATTTCATCTTTTGTGTACATATTAGTTTTCCCCATTTTTTTCGTATATTTTTACCTGGTATTTCGTGTTGTTATTGTTGTATATCTCATGGTATCCCTCGATTTTGTCGGTGTAGCTTGTCGAGTCTATATAGTATTTAGCGTTTACTTCTTTTAGCTTGTCTTCTAGTGTCTGGTTTGTCGTTTGAAGTACTCTTGGTATTGACGTGTATACGTACTTTTTCAGGTACCAGCTGTATGCTACTCCACGGTCTGAGGATATGTTGTAGTCTCTGTAGTTTTGGTCGTAGTTTTCTAGCCACTGGTATGAGTGTCTTTCTTCTAGGCTGTGTGGGTTGGGTTGTGCTATTGAGTTTAGGTAGCTAGCGTTTACTGGTATGAAGAGTACTAGTATGATTACTAGTATTATTGTTGCTGTTTTTTCATGTTTTATTTTTTTGCTTATGGTTTTTGTTGTGTTTATCATGTAGTATGTTAGTGGTATTAGTGCTGGTATGATGTATCTATCTACTTTTACTGGGTGGTATGAATGCAGTATAACAAAAATTCCCATCCACAATATCATCATCAAGTCCAAGTCTAGCGTGTTTTCTTTAAGACAACTGTGTAATAATAGCACCACCAGTGTAAATGCTAATTCTGTCACCATATAAGATACATGTGTGTAGCTAATAATGGTAAATAATGATAAGAGTATTACTAATATAATCTTAAACTTGTCACTTACCGAATCAACAATCAAATAATCCTTCAATTTATACGCAAAGGATAACAGTCCTATAGATGCCAACACAATCACAGCATATGATAAAAACGTCGGATGATTGTAACTAGTAGACAGAGTAGTGAAGTAGCTATCACTAGCAGACCATGA
>MUZZ01000057.1:3564-6016 GCA_003266075.1 Methanosphaera sp. rholeuAM74 | reverse complement strand
GAACTTAAGAAGATTACCCCTAGTAAGCTGAAGCCTAACCCTGTTATAATTTATTAGCATATAACAAAGCATCACAATCAGGACGAAGCCCTGAGTAAAGCGTGTGAAGAAGGCTAAGACAAAGAATGCAAATGCAGGATAATAATATTTGAAACCATTATTAACTCCCTTATATGTCATATAGAATGCCCACAGGCTAAAACATAGTGCTGGCAGGTCATTAGATCCACTTACAGCCCATGTGACCACAAGACTGAACATCGAAAAAATCAACGCACCCATAAAAGATTCAACTGGATTAAACCTCTCACATAGTATCAGATAGAATGCTAGTATGACAAACACGAAGAGAATACCACTAACAACAAAAAGGCTACTTTCACATATAAATCCAAGCTGGAATGGAATTGACGTTAACAGTGACAGGACTGGTGGGACACTAAGCTGACTGCCAATGTTGATGTGTGAGAAAAGCATAGCATTGTCAAGGTATACGAAGATATCCCAGTAGCTGACACCTATAACCGTCTGCAGGTAGACCAAAATTCCAGTATAAATGCTAGTTGCGACAAACAATAATGCCAGCATGCTCCCTTGTTTATCATTAAATATTTTTTCTAACATAACTATCACGTATAGCTTTTATTGTAGTCATCCAAAGTCTTATCAAGGTAGTATGTGTATTCAATTTCCTCTAAATCCGTCATGTTATGGCCGTCTAATAGGTATGAGTTTTTGTATATCACCGTATTATTGAATGACTGGATTTTAGTTAGGCCAGGGTAGTCAGCCTTTAGTGTGGTATGCGTATCGATATAGTATGATGTAGCCTGGTGGGTCTTGTTATGCGTTAGAACCTCTTCGGAAAATGCCAGTATCGACGTTGAATTATTGGTATTGGGAACACCCCTCTGACAAAAGATGTTCATGTACCATGAAACGGCAGGCCAGTTATCAGAGTATACAATAGTCTGATTGTTAAGTTCATCCTCATTATCGGCAAGCCACCTGCAGGCATCCTCAATATCGTCAAATTCATTCTCATCTGGGATATTAGCCACAAATGTGAGGCTGTTAAACACTAATAACACTACTAGTGCTATGCTAACACAGTATTTTAGTTTAGACGTTGTCAATTCATCAAGTAACTCATAGATGTATTTGATTGCATAGCATATAAAGAATGCTAGAAATGGCAGTACTGTAATGAAGTATCGGTCATTCTTGGTAAACAGTATTGACTGGAAGACAAGGTAGCTTACAAACAGTACAATCATCAGAAAGTCATAGTCCAAGCACTCTATATCCAAGTCCTCCAAGACGAAGTACAAGGCTAACATGAATATTATGAACAATATGACAGTCACGATGTATGACATATTATTAACTGTTACAAGAGAGAGTATGAATGATATTATTGCAACAATCATGTATGCAGTGCTTCTATTACTTCTAAGGCCTGCTTTACCACCTTTGATGGCTGTGTAAATTCTGAATATGATTAATATTAACCCTGCAATTATCAATACTAAGTAGATGTATGATAGTAGTGTGGGAATGTTTCCCATGGGATTGACCACGGCATTGAATGTTTTACCAGTAGGTATTGTGCTTGATAGGTAGTTGGGCAGGTGTTCGATGTAGTAGTATGGGTTTGGAAGAAATCCTGAATCCATCACGGCAGTATTGTTAACTGTACCACTAAACTGTGAGAGAAATGGTACTGGAGTACCGAGAGTCTTATAAAACTGGTTTAAGAACCATGAGATGCTGATTACTCCGAGGACTCCTCCGATTATTATGTGTTTTAGTTCTTTGGTGTCTATCCTGTTAATTAGGAAATAGTATATTATGGCGAAGATCATTACTCCAGCAGTATACCTTGAAAGAAATGCGTAGGCTGCTATGGGCATTGCAAGGTAGTAGAGCCTGTTATCGTATTTATGTGCAACAATCACCAGATATATTGTCAGTATTGTCCCGGTAGTTCCTATAATGTCGTTTCCACCAATTGCAACCCATGAGTAGAGTAGTGTGAATGTGGCATAGATGATGCTAGCTATGAAACTGTTCAGGTGGTTGAATCGTTGTCTAAGTAGTAGGTAAAATCCTATAGAGCCGACTATATAGAATACTACGTCTACGTTGAATATTGCCTCAGCGTATGGGTGTTTTGCTATTAGAAATAGTTTTGAAAGTATCATTGGCAGTACTGGTGCAATACTTGGTACGTCACCCCATCCCATCCTAGAAAATACCCGTGCATTCTCGAGGTATAGGCAGGTATCCCAGTTACCTATACCAGTATGGTACTGGCTTAATAGCTTTGGAATGCTTATAACTAATAGGATTATGAGTAAGATGATTATGTATTTTAAATCAGTTTTATTGTTTATGATATGTTTTCTAATTCTTTCTATCATACTGAATAAAACTCCCCTTCTATATTATT
>MUZZ01000057.1:1200-3554 GCA_003266075.1 Methanosphaera sp. rholeuAM74 | reverse complement strand
AAAAAAAATATTGGTTTTTTAAACATCATTTTTCATGTTATTGGCTTAGAACAACTCTCAAAGACATTTTCAATAAAAAACTATCAGTATTTTAATAAAATCGTGGGATGTGTATCTAATTTTTTAGTTCAACTGCTAATTCAACATCTGAGGCTTTAACAGTTTTTCTACCTGAGTGTCTGGATATAGCTACTGCTTCTTTAGCTATATCTTCTCCAATGGCAGTTAACTTTTTAGATAATTCAACTTTAGCTCCTTTAGTAGCTCGTGAGGCACCAGCATTGGATATTATCCTGCCTATTGGTGCAATTGGTAAATTTTCCATATTATCACTCCTATACATGATAATATATTTTTGTAGTATTTATATGTATTGTTTTTTTGATAGATTTTTTTATAGTATAGTAATGGGGGATATAAGACATGATGTTATATGAAATTATTTTTTAGCCTATAATTTGCTTATTTTCAAAAATTCAAAGTATATAATAAATTTTTTAATTTCATGATTAGGCTATTTTTGTAAGCACATTTATACCTATCTTTAGAATGCTTTTATTAGAAGTTAAAATGGGGGTAATACTTTAATCATAGTGGAAATAATTCAATATATATGCTTTTTAGTATAATTAATTATAACAAGTGTGATAATTTTTTGATTTATAAAACAATAAACAACAAGTACTAAAACACTAAAATAAGCATTAATTAAAATATCAACAAAAACAAGTCCAAACACTATATAAACACATAAACAAAATACTAAATACAACAGACAAACATGGAAAAAAATCCACAAATAACAGAAGTAAATAGCCAAACAACTAATCCATACAATAAAATAAACACTATTGGTGCATTACTCCAAAATCCTGATAAAAAACACACATATTATATATCAAAAAAGACAAACATAATTAATAATAATAAACCATCAACTATTTTAGAAGCAAATTATTTTTTTTAAAGAAACTCGTTTCACCTCAGGGGAGTGTATGTTTGAGTAGAATAGCAATACTAGAAAAAGACAAATGTCAGCCAAAAAAATGTAACTACGCATGTATAGAATACTGTCCAGGAGTCCGAATGGAAGAAGACACCATCATAATAAGCGAAGAAGACAAAAAACCAATAATATCCGAAGAACTATGTTCAGGATGTGGAATATGTACCAACAGATGCGTATTCAACGCAGTAAGCATAATAAACCTACCAGAAGTACTTAAAGAAGAACCAGTACACAGGTACTCCGCAAACAGCTTCGAACTATTCGGAATGCCGACAATAGAAGAAAAATCAGTAGTAGGACTACTAGGACCAAACGGAATAGGAAAATCAACCATACTAAACATACTATCAGGACAAATAATACCAAACTTCGGAAACTACCAAGAAAAAGGAAACTATGATGAAGTAATAGACTACTACAGGGGATCACAACTACAAAGCTACTTCAAAAAACTCTCAAACAACCAGATAAAACTATCATACAAGCCACAAATGGTAGACCAACTACCAAAAGTAGTCAAAGGAAAAGTATCACAACTACTAGAAGGAGTCGACGAAAGAAACAAAATGGACGAAATAGTAGAAACACTAGAACTACAGTCAACACTAGACAGGAAACTCTCCAAACTATCAGGTGGAGAACTCCAGAGAATAGCAATAGCAGCATGCATACTAAAAGACGCAGACTTCTACTACATAGACGAGCCAACAAGCTGGCTAGACGTCAGACAAAGACTCAACACAGTAGAAGTAATACGACAACTAACAACAGAAAACAGGAACGTACTAGTAATAGAACACGACCTAGCAACACTAGACGCAATGAGTGACTACGTACACGTAATGTACGGAGAAGAAGGAGCATACGGAGTAGTATCCAAGCTCAGAGGAGTAAGAGTAGGAATAAACGCATACATAAACGGATTTTTGAAAGAAGAAAACATAAGAATCAGAAAACAGCCAATAGAATTCGAGATAAGACCACCAAGCGACCTAATAGACTCAGAAACAATAACAAAATACACAAAATTCAAAAAAGAATATGAAAACTTCCAACTAGAAGTCGACGAAGGAGAACTAAACAAAAGCCAAGTAATAACAGCATTCGGACCAAACGGAATAGGAAAAACAACATACGCAAAACTACTAGCAGGAGTAACAAAACCAGACGAAGGAGAAATAGAAGAAGAAATAGAAATAGCATACAAACCACAATACATACAAACAGACACACAAGCCACCGTAGAAGAATTCCTATACATGCACGCTAAAGGCTACGGCACAAACGTATTCAAGACAGACATATCCAAGCCATTCGACCTAGACAAAATCATAGACAAACAAGT
>MUZZ01000057.1:568-1184 GCA_003266075.1 Methanosphaera sp. rholeuAM74 | reverse complement strand
ACATCAGCAATAATAATAGACCACGACATAGTATTCATAGACTACATATCCGACAAGGCAATGGTATTCCATGGAAAATCAGGATACAATGGACATGCAACAGCACCAATAAACCTCAGAGACGCAATGAACAAATTCCTATCCGACGTGGAAATATCATTCAGAAGAGACAAGGAAACCAACAGACCAAGAGTAAACAAAAAAGACAGCTACCTAGACAGACAACAAAAAGAAAACGGGGAATACTACTACCTAGAAGAGTAGGTGACGACCATGCATGTAATGATAATACCAACGATGGGATGTCCAGCAAACTGCACATACTGCTGGAGCTCAGAGACAACCTCACTAGTCATGACACAAGAAACCATGGACGACACGATAGAATGGCTAAAAGACTTCAGACAAGAACCAATAACAATAACATTCCATGGCGGAGAACCACTACTAGCAGGATACTCATATTATCAACACGCACTAAAGGAAATATCAACAAAACTATCCCACCTCTACCCAGCATACGCAATACAGACAAACCTCTGGAAAATGGATGACAAACTAGCACAACTATTCAAACAATACGACATACCCATAGGAAGCAGCCTAGACGGACCAA
>MUZZ01000057.1:0-516 GCA_003266075.1 Methanosphaera sp. rholeuAM74 | reverse complement strand
GACTACGGACAACTAATGATATACCTACTCGACCAATACCTCGACTGTGCCGACACAATCGAACTAAAAAACATAGACCACCTATGCAAGGCAGTATTCATGAAAAAAGGATTCGTATGCACCTACGTCGACTGCATGGACAGCACCTTCGCAATAGGACCAGACGGAAAAATATACCCCTGCTACAGGTTCGTCGACATGCCAGAATACGAGATAGGACACGTCAAAGACAAGCCAACATACCAACAACTAATGAATACAAAAGCAGAAAAACTATTACACCAATACAAGGAATTTGTCGACGAGGACTGTAAAAACTGCAAACACATAACATACTGCAGGGGTGGATGCCCATACAACGCACTAACAATAACTGATAACAAAGTAGAAAGAGTAGACCCACACTGCACAGCATACAAGATGATCTTCGACAAAATAAACGAACTCATGAATGAGAAATTGAATTACGCATTCGACGAACTAGACCAAACAGTAGAAAAAGACTACAACTTCACA
>MUZZ01000315.1:10037-10243 GCA_003266075.1 Methanosphaera sp. rholeuAM74 | reverse complement strand
ACACAAATGATAATGGAGGAAACACCAGCACAATGCTACGTAGACGATGAAATAACCATCACAGCAACAGTATACGATGAAGAAGACGTGATTATCACGCAAAAAGTAGAGGTATTAATAAACAATGAAGTAGTAGCAAACACGAGCATAGATACTGCAACCAAAAAGCAGACATACACGTTCAAGCCAGCAACAAATGGAACATA
>MUZZ01000315.1:2881-9976 GCA_003266075.1 Methanosphaera sp. rholeuAM74 | reverse complement strand
CATGGATGATGTTACAGCTATTGTTAATAATATGGTTAATATCACTGCAACAGTTACTGTAAGTAACTCTGGTATTCTTAATGAGGGTACGGTGACATTTACTGATGGTAATGGTAATGTTCTCGGAGTAGTTAATGTGGCTGATAACATGGCATCCGTTAAGTTTAATGCTACACAAACACAGACTATTACTGCTGCATTTAGTGGTGATAACAAGTACAATCCATCAAGCACTACATGTACTCTTACTACTAGAAAGGCCGCTACGAGTATGGCTGTTACAGGTGTTCCAGTAGTAGCATATAAGGATGAAGATTTAGTCTTAACCATAACAATTACTGATGAGTCAGACAACAACGTTGTACTGCCTACTAGTGTGAGTGTAAATGGTGAAGTTACACAGGCAGTAGCTGATGAAGACGCAAGAGTATTATATTACACCTTCAATACTGATAGTACTGGTGAGTATACACTCAAGTTCGTATGTGATGAGAGTGATTACTATCTTGGATGTAACCAGACAATCAAATTACGTGTTGAGGATTATGCTACTACAGTCGAAGTTAATGATAGCGTGGTTATAGTTAATAAGATAGTTAACATTACTGCCGTTGTCACTGCTAATGATAGTAGTGTAATTAATGAGGGAATAGTTGTAGTTACTGGTGAAGATGGTAAGGTTCTTGGTAATGCTAGTGTAGTTGATAACGTAGCTGTTATCAGAATCATATTTGCTAAGACACAGGAAATTACTGCAAGTTACCTTGGTACTAATGTATATCTAGCATCAAATGATACTGCAGAGATTACTGTCCTCNNCACATTCAATCTAACAATTGATGTGACTGATGTTACACCTGTAAACGATGGTAAGGTAGCTCTCAAGATTGACGGTAAATACCTAAGAGATAGTAGTGGTAAAATGGTATATGCTAAGGTGTCTGATGGTAAAGCTGTATTTACTGACCTTGATGTAGGCCTAATCAATGAGGATTCTGAAGTGATTGGTAGGTATGTTGGATCTGGTAGCCATAAAAGTGCTACTACTGAAGCTGCTGATATCACATTCAATATTCCTCCAGTTGTACATGACTTAAATGTCCAGGTTGATGATGTTACTGGTAGTCCTGGCTCTACTGTTAAAATCACAGTTAGGGTTACTGATAATGATGAACTGGTAAACGTTGGTAAGATTGTCCTCAAAGTCAATGGTAAAGTAGTTAAGGGCAATGATGCTAAGGTATATGCTAAAGTAGTTGATGGTATAGTCACGTATGATTATTCAATTGCTGATAATATTAAAGTCGATAGTCTTAAAATTGAAGCCATATTTACTGGTGGAGATTATGATAAGACTAGTGGTGAAGGTACTTTAACAATTGAGTAGACTAGTTATATTACTACTAATCTCCCCCCCCAAATATTTTTTAAAAACATGTTTTCTAATTATTATTAGTAAGTTTTAAGTCTTTTTCTGTACATATATAATAGATATGATTAATGAAAACGTTGACAAATTCGTGATTCTGATTGCTGTTTTATGCTCTTTTTCTGTGGCATTCACATCTAATGCGTTGTCTGTTGCTTTGCCTTCGATTGCAGTTGACTTTGGTATTAGTAACATCACACAGAATTGGGTCGTTAATATTTACTTGTTGGTTATTGCTGCCTGTAGTGTTCCTGCCGGTAAGCTTTGTGGCAAGTATGGTCTTAACAGGACTATGCAGTTTGGACTACTTATATACATCGTTGGTGCTGTTTTAAGCTTATTGAGTGTGGATATTGTCACGCTCTTTGTTTCAAGGATTTTGCATGGTATTGGTTCGTCAATCCTATTTGTTAATGTTATGGCTATTATTACTGCGGAGATTCCTCGTAGTGTCCGTGGTAGGGCTATTGGATTCAATATTACTGGTGTTTATCTTGGTCTTACTCTTGCACCCACTATTAGTGGTGTTATTGTTGAGAACTTTTCATGGAGAAGCATATTCATTGTTACCCTTCCACTGATTGTAGTGTCCATTGTCTTATTGTATCATATGGATAGAGAATGGTTTGTTGATAGGGATAAATCTATCGACGTGGCTGGCAGTGTATTGTTCATGATTAGTGTGATGATTCTGATGTATGCATTCACTATCCTTAACACTGGTATTGGTGTAATATTATGTGTCGTGAGCTTTGCTATGCTGTTAGTGTTTGCATATTATGAGTTGAATGTGGATAACCCTGTATATGATGTGAGTCTTTTTAGAAATTCTCGTTACAGCTCCTCAAATATTGCATCTTTCATCAGTTATTTTGCAACCTTCGTTGTTACATACATTTTAAACTATCACTTCCAGTATATAAAAGGACTTAGTCCACAGAGTACTGGCATGATTTTGATTGTCACACCACTACTGATGGCAGTGATATCACCATTTAGTGGAAGACTATCAGATAAGATTGACCCACAGATACTGGCAGCTACTGGTATGACATTAGTGTCCATAGCTCTTGGAATGTTAAGCTTCATTGACGCTAATACACCGACAAATTATATAATAGTAGCCATGCTTTTACAGGGATTGGGCTTCGGAATATTCTCCTCACCTAACACTAATATAATCATGAGCAGTGTACCAGCAAAGGATATTCCAATAGCATCAGCTTCAATATCAACAGTACGTACAGTTGGTCAGTCCTTCAGCTTAGGACTATTAACCCTGATATTTGCACTTGTAATGGGTAACGTCACAATTGAAGCATCAAACTATCCGGCACTGGTAACAAGTAGTCAGATTACCATGACAATTTCCACAGTATTATGTGTTTTCGCAATAGCACTATCCTTAATCGGTATTAAACTAAACAAATCCGAATAACACGCAAATATCCTTTTTTTAGGTATTGGTAATATTTAATATGTTTAATAATTAATAGATATAATTACATGAGTAGGGTTTTGTAACTATGAATAAAAGAATCTTTATAAAAAAGTTAGCCGTATTAATACTTATAGTAACACTGTTGATGAATTGCTCAGCTGCTAGCAATGATGATATGATGAATGAAATATTATCAAAAGCTGATGATTTAAAGGAATTTATCGGATTAAATGATTATATCCCACCTGATGCCATAAATGTTAGTGTGCATGGATATGCTGAGTTAGCAGAATGCTTGGAGAACTTTTCCTCTAACTGGGAGGATAAATTCTATATCATTAACCTAGAAGATGGTGACTACAACATAACCCAACCTATAGAGTGGGGAAAAATGGATACACATAAGAAGTTCATATTAAATGGTAACAATAAAACAATAGATGGACGACACAAACACGAGTTTATGAACCTTTACAATGACTTGAAGGTTAGTAACTTGAATGTGGTTAACACACACAGTTCTACTGGCAATGAGTCAAGTGTCATATCGATGAAAAGTCCTCGTAGACTAAAAATAGAGAATTGTAGTTTTTCAAACAATGTTGGTGATAAAAAGGGCTGTGTTATAACTAACCGTGGAAAGACCAGTATTAATAATAGTGTTTTCACAAACAATACCGTCAAGGAGGTTGGTGGCTCAATATGGAGTACTGGTGAGCATGGTGGAACATTGGTACTGACAAATAATACGTTTAAGGATAACGTTGCCAATAAGGACTTGAACCATGAACGCACAGCAATAGTTTACATGGTTTCTGGTGGAGACAATGTGATTAATAATAACAGCTTTGTAAACAATAATGGTCGTTGCATACACTCATTCAACAAGACTAACACTAAAATTGCGGATAACAGATTTATTAACAATACCATCAATGATAGTGAGGTCATACGTGGTGGAGTCATTGATAACTATGAATCAGATATAACAATAGCAAACAATGTATTCGATGGTGATAAAAGCGTGGGAGAGTTAAGNNGCTAATATGAGCCGTGGTGGAGTTATATATAATAATCTGGGCAATATCACACTTAAGGATAATAACTTCACAAACCATGTTGTAGATATGAATGTTAGTGGTCTGTGTGTATACAATGATGTTAATAGCATAATCAATGCTAGTGGCAATGTTTTTAACAGTATTTTGAATGGTAAAAGCTTCAGTAGTGATGAAAAAGAGAAATATATCTTCAATTCTAGACAACAAAATAATGAATCAAATGGTACTCAAGCTGTGACTTATTATTCATGATGGGGATTATGTTAATGCAATAGTAAGATTTAAAATAGGTTAAAAGCAAAAAAGAACTTTATAGTTGGAAATATAAAGTCCAATTAATTTAATAATTAAAAGTTATTCTCCAATTATTAGTGGAACTAATGTACTTAGGTAGTATAAAACTGCAAAAATTATGACTAATTCTACAGTTAGAATTATTGCTTGTCGTGATGTTGCATCCATTATTTCACCTCTTTTTGAAAAATAAAATTAATATCAATTCTTTTAATTACCAAAATATCATATAACTTCCATTTTCTGTTTGATTCTCAGATTATGATTGAAGTACTAGAAAAAGTAGTACCTCATATATTAATATATAATAAGAGCTTTATATAAATTTTGGTAAAACTAAATTCATGAAAAAAGTCATTTTAAACAACAAAAAAGACAAATACAAACAAACAATCCCAAAAACCCATAAAACAAATCATAAAAAAAGAAAACAACTGAATACCAATATAATAGGAAGCACAACCGATAAAAAACGATAAAATTAATAAACAACAAAACACCAAATAAATAATATATAACAAATAATAAGATCAACCAATGATAAAAATGAATAAAACAAAAATAAAATACTTACTACTAGCATTAATAATCATAACAATAACAATACAAGCTGTAAATTCAACACCAACAGCCAACGAAACTATGACACATAATGCTAACGTAGCTAAAGAAGTAAAAACAGAAACAATAGAAAAAGTAAACAACTACGATGAACTATACAATACCTTCGAGTCAAACAAGGACAAAAAGAATCCACTAACAATAAGCCTAGAAGGACAAGAGGAATACACGATAACAAAACAGATAAACTATGATGAAGGAAGAACACGAAACATAACAATATTAGGAAACAATAAAACACTAAACGGACTGCATAACACATCATTTATAAAGATAGGAAACGGATACACACTAAACATTGCAAACATAACAATAACAAACACCAACTCATCATATGGATCAGCATTCTATAACAATGGAAACCTCACAATCAGAGACTCAAAAATAACAAACACCTACGCAACAACAGAAGCATCCGCAATATACAATACGAGAAACCTAACAGTGATAAACACGACATTCATAAACAACACCTGCCCATATAAGGCGGGGGCAATATCAAATCATAGAAACCTAACAGCATACAATAACACATTCATAAACCATAACAGTACTAATGGTGGAGTATTCTACATCTATGGAAACACTAACTCAGAGATAGTAAACAATACCATCATAAACTCTACTGCAAAGTTTGCAGGAGTCTTCTTCACATATGGAACAGGAAACGTGACAATAAATGATAACACCATCACAAACACAGAGGCCTTGATGTATGGGGCAGTAGTGTTAAACCATGGCTCACCAAAAATAACATTGACCAACAACACAATAACAAACTCCAAGGCAAAATGGGCTTCAGTAGTAATGAACCTAGGAGAACTAACACTAGATTCTAATACGATAGAAAACAGTAGTGCCACCTATGGTGGTGCAATATTCAACTGGGCAACACTACATCTTAACAACAACAAGATAACTAAAAGTAGTGCTGAATATGGCTCAGCAATATACAACGCACAAGACTGCCAACTAGATATGTTCAACAATACACTAATGGATAACATTGCTAATGATGGAGTAATATACAATTCAGGAAGTATAAACCTTACAAATAATACCCTAATAGGAAATACTGTTCTAAATGGTTATATAATTAGTAACAAAGAGGACATCCTAGAGGATAAAGCAACAAGCAACTACACCATGAATTTAAAGGATAACGTTTTCATAAACAACACAGACAATAAAACTGCAATGCTATTGAATCCATCAACAGACTACAATATAACTAACAACACATACATTGGAAACTACCTTGAAAGCAATCTAAGATACATAAAGGATAACATATTTCAATTAGCCACTAACGAAGTATACAACACTACAATAGATGATGGAACAATCAGTATTATCAAAGATGACACAGTACTAGATACATTGAATGTAACAAATAATAGCATAATAATACCAGAGAAAATTGCATACACACAGCAAACTATCACATTAAACTACACTTCACAAACAAACAACTACCAGAATGCCAGCATAACCACTAATATAACCAGAAAAACACAGAACACCACCATAGAGATAAATTGCAACGATGACATACTATACAATAACATACTACAGGTAAACACCACCATAAAAGGTCAGTACGATACACCAGTAAATCATGGCTACGTGATATACAAAATTAACGGATTAACACTGAAAGACAATGGCAAAACTATTAAAACTTACGTAAAAAACAATACCTGCATATTAAACTACACACTACCAGCCAATATTGGTACAAAAAACTATACACTACAAGCAACATACTCAGGCTACATGGATGAATACAGCAAAACAACAAACTTCACACAGATACAAGTAAAAGCCAATAAAATCAACATCACAACCATGATAACCCCACAAAGTACTATGATGAACAAAAATATAACNNTAACAATAAAACCCTAAAAGTATATGTAAAAAACAATACTGCCACGCTTAACTATACTATACCATACTGGAATACTGATAACGCTGAAATCAAGGTATCATACATTAGCAAATACTATGAAAGATGTGATCAATCAAAGACCATTAATGTTACAAAAGAAGAGATACAATTCAACTCGATAAGAGCTAATCTAACAAATAATCTGTTAACTATCAATGGAAGTATAGTTGATTCACAATTGAAAATAGTTAATGGAACAAATAAGGTAGCCGTCAAGGTCAATGGAATCACCTTACGAAACAATGATAATAGCACCAGGTTATTTAAGGTAATAGATGGTAGCATTAATATTAGTACT
>MUZZ01000315.1:1947-2700 GCA_003266075.1 Methanosphaera sp. rholeuAM74 | reverse complement strand
AAAAAATCAAAAAACTAACAGTTAAAATAAACAATATTTTAATATTAGAAAAAATAAACATAATATCAACATATTATTGGAAAAATAACGCTATAACTACATTAACAATATTAGGTTAAAGCAACAATAATATGCCACATAACTTATGAGATGTAAATTTATGTTAAATAACAAAACGAAGATGTTTTTATTATTCTCATTAGTTCTAATTACAATGGTTGGATTAACAACAATCACAGCAGCCGACGTGGATGACACCACAGACGTAATAGCACAAGACACATCCAATAACGTAATAGCTGACACTCCAGCAACTAGTGATAATAATATAAAAGAAAAGCAAACAAAAGCTGTTGAAAAAACAGCTAAAACAGATGGAGAAACTGGAACTTTTGAACAACTAAGTCAATCAATTGCCGACGCAGAAGACACGTTGACACTAGATAAGGACTACAGCTCTACTGAATACGGAACAGAAATAGTGATCAATAAAACAATAACTATCGACGGTAACGGTAAAACAATATACTCAGTAGACACAACATTCAATATTGACACAACTGGTAATTTAATACTTAAAAATACAATATTGACTGGTAAAGACCATTCATATGGTGTAATTATAAATAATGGAGCATTAACTCTTGAAAATGTCACAGTTAAAGACATAATTCAAAGAGGTACGAATAGTGCTTCTGTTGTTGAAGCAAAAGCACAATCAACCACAGTAATGAATAACTGTATAGTAAACAA
>MUZZ01000315.1:1516-1786 GCA_003266075.1 Methanosphaera sp. rholeuAM74 | reverse complement strand
ATTTGAAAACAACGTAGCACCATACCGTGGTGGAGCAATATATTCCAAAGCAAACACCACAATAACTAACTCTGTCTTCAGAAACAACACTATGAGCAATACTGGTAGTCAGTACAATAAAGGTGGAGTAATCTGGTTCGAACAACAAAGTACTGCTAACTACCCAAACCTCTACCTAGAAAACAACATCATGGAAGACAACGTAGCTATCATGGCAGACAATGAAATACACATTGAAAGTGGAGACATTAACTCAACAGTCATAGTAAC
>MUZZ01000315.1:0-1362 GCA_003266075.1 Methanosphaera sp. rholeuAM74 | reverse complement strand
GTACGTGTAGATGATGAAACTAATATAACCCTAAACAGAGACATGGAAATTGATGCAAAAGGTCACACTATTGACGCAAACAATGGACGTATGTTCATTATCGACAATGGTGCAACAGTAACCATTAAAAACGCATTACTAAAAAATACCGGTGACGATACAACAAGCACAGCCACAGGAACAATGATAGATATAGTTAATGGTAACCTAGTACTTGAAAATGTGAACATAACCAATGCAAGCACAAAAGATGGATACACAACACCATCATTAATCAATGTTAGAAGTGGATCATCACTAACAACCAACAACGTCATTGTTACCCTAACAAATGGTACCATAATATTCAACCAGGCAAACACTGTACTAAACAACACACAGATTGCTAACACTGTAACACAACAGTATGGTATCATAACAAACAATGCAAACCTTATAATTGATAACTCTGTCATTGAAAACAACATTGGTAAACTAGGAATTGTACTCGCAAATGATGCAAACGCAGAAATAACAGTTACAAACAGTGTATTTAACTCAAACGATAATGAATATGGCGGAGCAATAGTTGGTAAAAAATCAACAACAATAGACAACACCACATTCACAAACAATGTCGCAACAATCGGTGGAGCATTATACGTGACAAACGGTGTAATGAACGTAACAAATTCAATATTTGTAAACAACAAGGCAACAGACAACGGTTCAATCAGTTTCACAGGAAGAAACGGTAAACTAAACATTTCAACATCAATATTACTAAGCGATGATGATAGTGTACCATACATATTCTCTAACGATGAAACTGCCAAAGAAATCCTAGACAACAACTACTGGGGTACAAATGAAAGTCCAATAGAAACAGGAAAAGTGAACGAAATCTATGAGAATATATCCATAGACGAATTTGATGAAGAACAACTAGATTATGCTGAAATAGACGTCACACTAACAAGATGGGTGATAATGGACACTACCATCACAGAAGACCCTGAAGACAATACTGTATTTGCTATAGACACAACATTCAACAAAGCAGTTGATGCAGATGATAATAAATACGACCTTGAAAACACAATCCCAGACTACCTTAACATCACATACACAACAACAAGTGGAACACTAGCAAGCGAAGAAATTGCAGTAGCCAATGGTGAAGCACACAACACCTACTATGCTGGAACAGAAGCCACAACAATCGAAGTAAGAACACTAAACCAAGTACAGGAATTTGAAATAGCAGCACCTGTAATAACTGGTGCAAGCTACAAAGGATTACAGATGTTAATTGATGCAACAGCAGAGGATGGAACATTAACTCTAGAAGAAGATTGTTTAAGAGGAGCTAATGATGAAAAA
>MUZZ01000128.1:4384-4842 GCA_003266075.1 Methanosphaera sp. rholeuAM74 | reverse complement strand
GAAGCAGGACATCATGAACACTGTATTACTGGTGGACCAAAAAGTAAATTTGGAATAAAAGAGGAAGAAGCAGTAGAAGTATACCAAAAAGCAATAGACCTAGGATTTAAACCAATAGGAATGCACTCACACATAGGATCAGAAATACTTGAAAGTGAACCATTCATGTTAGCAGTAGAAAGCATGATGGACATAGCAGGACGTGTACACAAAGAAGTAGGAGTGGACTTTAAATTCCTAGACTTTGGTGGAGGATTCGGAATACCATACGAGCCAACAGAAAATGAACTAGACCTAGAAACATTCACCACAGACATCATAGAACTATTCACCAAAAAATTAGAAGAATACGATATGGGAAACCCAGAGATGTACATAGAACCAGGACGATTCATGGTAGGAAATGCTGAAGTACTACTAACACGCATAAACACCATTAAAGAAAGCTACCGTAAATT
>MUZZ01000128.1:2285-4373 GCA_003266075.1 Methanosphaera sp. rholeuAM74 | reverse complement strand
AAAACACACAGGAAATAGACATTGCAGGTAACCTATGTGAAAGTGGTGACCTATTTGCAAGAGACAGACCCATGCCAGATTTAGAAGAAGGAGACCTACTAGCCATACTTAACGCTGGAGCATACGCATACAGTATGGCATCACAATACAATTCAAGACCAAGACCGGCAGAAGTACTGGTAAATAAAGACGAAGTAGATGTTATAAGAAGAAGAGAAGAAATTAGTGACTTAATACTAGGTCAAACAATTCCTAAAAGGTTGTTAAAATGATTAAAGAAATAGAATTTACAAAAATGCATGCACTAGGAAATGATTACATAGTAATCAACGAAACAAAAGAAACAATAATTCCTGAAGACAAAAAAAATAATATAAGCAAAACTATATCCACTAGAAGATTTAACGTTGGAGCAGACGGAGTAATATTTGTATGTATAAGCAATGTAGCTGACGTTAAATTCCGTATATTCAATAGTGACGGTAGTGAAGCACAAATGTGTGGAAACGGTATAAGATGTCTAGCAAAATATGTATACGACAACGACATAGTTAAAAAAACTACCATTCAAATTGAAACTATGGAAGACGTTAAAGAGGCAAGACTGCAAGTAGAAAATGATATAGTAAAAAGCATAGCAATAGATATGGGTAAGGGCTACTTCAAACCAGAAGACATTCCAGCAATAAGTCCTAGTGGTAACGAAGACGAATTTATTGAAGAAGAAGTGGACGTTGAAGGTGAAAAAATTAAGTTAAGCTCTGTTAGTGTTGGAAATCCACATGCAGTATGCTTTACTGAAAAAAACATTGCCGAGATTGATTTAGACTTTTATGGTCCACGTATAGAAACACATGAAGCATTTCCAGAGAAAGTTAACGTACACTTTGTAAATATAATATCACCAGAAGAAATAGATATACTAACATGGGAACGTGGTGCAGGCTTTACCTATGCTTGTGGAACAGGTACTACCAGTTGTGTCCTACTAGGATATAAAATGGGTTTGTTAAATGAACATGTTCACGCTCACCTTTCTGGTGGAGACTTAGAAATTACTGTTACAGACCATGAAGACTATTTAACAGCAGTAATGGAAGGAGAAGCATTCACAGTATATGAAGCAAATATGAGTATAGAACTGTAAAAATATTCATATAATCTTTCTTTCCTTCTTTTTATCAAAAAAGGGGGGGGATATTATTAGACTAGGGGAATATATATGAGAAAAATTAGAATGATAGATGTTAACGTCTTTGTTGTTAAGTATATATTCCATTTGAGGTTTAAAGTAGCAAGCCTCACAAGAAAGTCTAAAATAATGAATAAAATAATATCAAAGATAGTTTTTGATGGTGACAGAACCTTTTTCATCCCATCCAACAAGAGTATGAAACATGTTGAAACAATAGAAGTCAATCAAAAGATTGACACATGTGAAATGATTGTGATGCCAAGTGACCTAATCAAAGAAATGATTAAAAAAGCTGATGACATTGTTATCATGGACAAATGTCTTTGCAGAAGCTCAACTAATTGTGAAGACTACCCACAGGATTTAGGATGCATATTCCTAGGCAAGACCACCCATAAAATTTCAAGAAACTTCTGTAGAGATGCAACACAGAAAGAAGCCATCGAACACATCGATAAATGTAACCAAGCAGGACTAATGCATATAATAGGTAAGAATAAGATGGACACACTCTGGATGAACGTTAGACCTGGAGATGAACTACTGACAATATGCAATTGTTGTCCATGCTGCTGTCTTTGGAAGGTTTACCCATGCCTAAGTGACCAAATACAGGCAGACTTTTTCAAACTAGATACTTTGAGTGTTGAATGTGATAATAATAAATGTATCAAATGCTTACAATGTATTGACGTGTGCTTCGGTAAAGCTATAAGTCTAGTTGATGACAAGATAGTAATCGACGATAACTGTATCGGATGTGGACAGTGCAGTGGTAGATGCCCAGTTAACGCCATTAATATCAGCTATGAACACGATGATATTATAAGCAAATTAGAAGAAGTTGTGAAAATATAATTAATTCTAGACATAGGTTGCAAGTGTAAATTTGA
>MUZZ01000128.1:0-2195 GCA_003266075.1 Methanosphaera sp. rholeuAM74 | reverse complement strand
CAACAACATCATTCTTATGAATCCAGTTACAATCCTTACAATTCCACACATTTTTATCTGCTATCCATTTACCACCAGTTGAACCATCAGCACATGGATAGAATGGACAGAAACAGAATGTACAGTTTTCCTGTTTATCATGGCATGGGAAATATTCACATTCAGTATTTGGACCTATTTGTATGTCACCATTAAAGAATCTTTCATAGAACTCTTCCGTTAATTCTGGTAACTCAGTAGTCATCTTATAACCCCGTGGTGTAATCATTTTACCTTTTTTGACATATGTCATGGAATTACCAACAATTATTGTAGTGGACATCGTGATTTCCTGGTCTTTGAGTTCTTTAAGCTTACATATCTGTGTTACAGTTTCAGTTCCACCTACAGTTGTAACTATTCCAACTGGGGTTTCAGGATTTCTGTGTTCTAGTAGGATGTCACATGCAGATTCAAATGGTATGACACGTCTTTTACTTTTAGGATTATAGAATGCTATTACTAAATCAGCAATTGCAGCATGTTTTACTTTTCTCTGAATCTCTTCAAGTGGTGTTAATAAGTCACTTAAGCTTATTATTGCTAAGTCATGTAGTGGTGCACCTAATGCACTGGCAGAGTATGTTGCTGCTGTGACACCTGGTATAACTTCAAATTCGAGGTCTGTATATTTGTCTATAATCTGGAAGTATACATTGGCCATTCCATATATACCAGGATCACCTGAACTTATGATAGCAACTTTATGTCCTTCTTTTTCCTTTTCTATAGCCATTTCTACTCTCTGCATTTCATCTCCCATACCACGTCTGTGAACTTCTTTTCCTTCTATTAAGTCCTCAATGTGTTCAAGATATGGATGATATGCTATTATCACGTCGGATTCTTTAATCCTGTCTACTGCTTTGAGTGTTATATGCTCCCTTTTTGAGCCAATACCTATTAAACTAATCATATTAAATACTCCTACAAAAACATTAAATGTGATGATTTATACTTTTGCATAGGTTAATATGTATTGTTTATATTATTTAAACTTAAATAAATCTTAAATGAATTTAAAATAATGTTTTTTGAAAAAAAAGGAATGGGAAGATGAAAGGATAAGTCCAACTATGCCCTAGTTTTAACATGGGAATTTGTGTAACTATTATTGGTGTTATTAGTTGTTGTGTTGTTATGTGTCTGATTGGACTTATTTTTAGTGCTTTCTAGTAAGCTATCAATGGATGAATTACCATTAGATGAACCAGTCTGGTTATTCTGGTTATACAACACTATTCTTTCTTTTAAGGAGATAGTAGTGACATTAATTTTAACCTTTTTAGATGAATATACTTCTCCAGTAGCTGTGGCAGAGATACTGTATGATTGTTCTGGTATTATAACTATAGCTCCACCAGATACACTCTGTGCATCTTTAGTTGCAAGTGCTGTGATAGTAACTGTCTGATTTCCAGTTTTACCATCAGAAATCTTTGCAGTAACAGACTGTAAGTTTACACTTAAATTAGTCATATTATTAAGTATTAATGCTACTTCTTCCTTGTTAGTAATGTTTAAAGTATCCTGTTCATCTAACTTTTTCTCACCAGTTAATGATGATATGAAATCTATTCCTTCATCAATCTGTGTTGAAATAATATCTGCAGGATTAACTGGTCCTGAGGATATAACACTATATGATGCAAACAATCCTATCTCAAAAAAAGCTAACAATGCTATTATAAATAGTAATATTTTTAAAAATCTTGAGATAAATTACAACCCCCTTAAATAATGATGATATATAAATCTTATCCTAATATAATAATATATTATATTGATATTATATTTATTATTTTGTCACAATAAGGATGCCACAAAAAAAATTATCAAACTCAAAAAAAATAATTAAGAATAAAAACATAACATAGATATAACAATTAGATAGCTGATCTTAAATGACAAGTGATATAATAAAAAAATTTCAACAAGCTGAATTATTATTAAATAATAATGCATACTCATTAATAAAGGGTAATGATGAATACGATTACCTTATAAATGAATTAATAGAGTACATAGAGGAAAATGATAAAGATCAGTATATTATTACAACACAAACAATAAAAAACTACCAAGACAGGGAAAGACAGCGAATACATGAATCTATTAAGGAAAATCCAGTGACTAAAAAGATAAGAGAAGAACAA
>MUZZ01000066.1 GCA_003266075.1 Methanosphaera sp. rholeuAM74 | reverse complement strand
GACAAGTGTTGAAATACTCAACACAACAATCAACAACGTCACAATAGGAGTCAACGTTACAAACATGACATTTGATGGTGTTTCAACAGGAAGTGTCGTAGTAACTGATACAAGTGGTAAAATACTTGCAAACGGTCAGTTAACAGACTCATATGTAGAACTACAGATACCTGCAACTACAAGTGGGGAAGTTGAAGTAATAGTAACATACCTTGAAAATGACATATACCTATCAAGCAATGCTACAAACTCATCAGCCACCCCATCCAAGGAGAATATCACAGTCATAAACGTGACAAAACTACCTACAACTACAAGTGTTGAAATACTAAACACAACACTAGGCAATGTTACGATAGGAGTAAACGTTACAAACATGACTGGCAACCTCGTAGATAAGGGAAGTGTAGTAGTATATGACGAGGATGATAACGTCCTAGTAGATTCTACACCACTAGTAAATGGACGTGCCAACATCAAAGTACCAGCCATGATTGGTGGAGAATTAGACATTAGAGTAGAATACCAGGAAAATGACTACTACTATGCAAGTAACGCTACAAACAGCTCAGCTATACCGGCCAGGGAGAATATCACAGTCATAAACGTGACCAAGATGCCGACTACTACAACAGCAGAGGTACTTAACCATACTGCTGGCAACGTAACAGTCCATGTTGTAGTCACAAACATGACCGATGACTTCGTAACAAGTGGAAAAGTCGCAGTAAAAGACAGCACCACAGGCAGTGTTTTAACTGAGAAAGCATTGACTAATGGTACGGCAAACATCACAATACCAGTATCCAACACGGACACACTGAGAGTAATAGTGGAATACCAGGAAAATGACTACTACTATGCAAGTAACGCTACAAACAGTAGTGCTACAAGCCCTGGTGACGAAAACATAACTGTTATCGACGTAGTAAAACAGAATGCTACAATAACTATCGCATTAAACAATGACAGCATAGTAATCGGTGACAGCGTAGTCATTAGTGGAGTAGTACGTGATGGACAGGGTAACACTGTTACAAGTGGACGTGTACTGGTAGACGTGGATGGAAACCAGAAAACAGTCAGCATAACCGATTCTAAGTACACACTGGAATACACTCCAACGGAAATAGCAAACTACACAGTAGTTGCAACATACCTTGGAAACGATACAGTAAACAATGCTACAAGCAGGACACTTAGATTCACAGTAGGTAAGATACCTACCAAGACCAGTGTAAGCATCATCAACACAACTGTGGGTAACGTAACCATCAGAGTAAACGTCACAAACACTACAGATGTAAATGTCATAAAAGGCAACATAACAGTCTATGACATGAACGGCAATGCACTAGTCAACAAATCCTTAACGGATGGAACGGCAGACATAGTCATACCTGTAGAACATGACGGACTAATAAATGTCATAGTATCCTATGATGAAAACGACCTATACCTATCAAGCAATGCAACAAACAGCAGTGCAGCTGGAACACCAAGCGAGGAAGTTATCGTAATTGATGTGGCAAAACAGAATGCTACGATCACAATCAGAATTGATGATGATAACGTCACAATTGGTGATAAGGTAACACTCAACGGAGTTGTAACTGATGGAATGGGTAACCCAGTAAAAGATGGCAACGTAACACTAAGTATTGATGGAGTAAACTACACTACCAAGCTAAACAATGGCAGATACACGTTAGAAAACGTGACGAGTAAGGCTGGAATAATCACAATAAACGCTACCTATAATGGTAAAGAAGGAGTGATAAACCCAGCAACCAGTACAAATGTGAACTTAACTGTCAACAAGAAGGAAGCATCAGTAAGTGCTACTCAAGTAGGAAACACTCCCGGAAATACCACACTAGAAGTCAAAGTCACTGATAATGATGGAAACCCTGTCAACGAGGGTAACGTAGTAGTTACACTACCAAACGGTACAAGTGTGACAGCACCAGTCGTGAATGGTACAGCATTAGTACCACTAGATACGACTCCAGGAACAGTGACGGTGAACGTAACCTATAATGGTACTCCAACATACGATAAGCAGACTACCAGTACAAGCGTTTCAACAGTAAAACTTAACACGACAATACCATTAGATAAGATTAAAGATGTAACATACGGTGACAACGTCACAATCCATGGAAGCCTAGCAGACCAAAATGGACGTGACATAGCCAATGCAAACATAACAATCACAGTCAATGGCAGAAAATACAACACCACTACTAACAAGGCAGGAGAATACACACTCTCCTACACGACAAATGTTAGTGGAGTAAACAATGTCACAGTAAGCTATGCCGGAGACAACATATACAACCCGGCAGGCAACAATACAACTTTCACAGTCAACAAGAAGGAAGTAGTAATGGATGTCCAACAGAAAGGCAACCAGTCAGGTAACACCTCAATAGAAGTCAAAGTAACCGATAATGAGGGAAGACCTGTCAAAAACGGTACTGTAATAGTAACACTACCGGACGGTACGAACGTAACAGCACCAGTTGTAAACGGCACAGCAGTAGTGCCTCTTAACACGACGCCAGGAACAATTAAGGTGAACGTAACCTATAATGGTACCGGTGAATATGATAAGAAAACTACTAGTGCTACAGTTACAACAGCCAAGATCAACACTACAATCCCAACTAACACGATAAAGAACGTGACAATTGGAGAGAAAGTGACGATCTCTGGTAAACTCTTAGATGCAAACAACAGGACAATATCCAATGCGAACATAACTGTGAAAGTAAACAACAAGTCATACACCACCACTACCAACGGCAGAGGAGAATACAGTCTAAGCTATACAACGGTAGATAGTGGAGTAAACAATGTGACAGTAAGTTATGCTGGAAACAAAACCTACAACCCATCAAGTAATAGTACAACCTTTATCGTTAAAGTAAACTCTACAATCAAATCCAAACAAACAGGATCAAATGTAGGAAACACATCAATACAAGTAAACATCACAGACACCAATGGAAACAAAGTACCAAACGGAACAGTAACAGTCACAGATGAAGACGGCAACGTCATAGGAACAGGAGTAGTGAGAAATGGAACTGCAGACGTCAAACTAGACGTACCTGCAGGAAAACAGAACATCACCATAACCTATAACGGTAATGACCTCACAAACCCTGTAACCATGAAACAAAGCATCACAGTCAACAAGAACAATGCAAAAATCACCATTGAGCCAATAGAAAACATTACC
>MUZZ01000204.1:495-1627 GCA_003266075.1 Methanosphaera sp. rholeuAM74 | reverse complement strand
TTCCTGCTGTTGCTGTAGCGTCTGCTACTGTGAACTCCTGTTCTTGTGCTTCTGGTGTGGCTATTGTTGGGTTTACCTTGTTACTTGTTACTTGTGGTAGTTCTTCGTTTCCTGTGTAGACGGCTTCTATTGTTGTGTCTTCGTTCCATGTTTTTGGTACTTGGTAGTCTAGTGTTGCCGTGTTGTCTGTAATATCAGCGTACAGGATTCTTCCTGTTTGTGTGTCTCGGAGTATTTTGCCGTTGACTTTGAAGTAGATTCGTCCACCATTTATGTCACTTTCATCACTTATTGTTAGTGTTGCTGTTATGGTTGTTGATTCTCCTATGGTTGCTGTTACATCATCTAGTGTGAAGTTTATTATAATTGGTCTGATAACTGCTGATTTTCTTGTCTGACTGATAGTAGGCTGTACTGTAATTATCATATTCTCACTAGTAGGAGTGATTGTGAACTCCAAATCATCAACTGTCTGGTCATAATCACCATCAATGTATACAGTGAATTGTGTTTTTTCTAGTATGTCTTCATCATAGTCTTGTGGGTTATTTATTGCATAAGTACCTGTGATTGTAAGAGGTTCTCCTGAGTACACCCTGTCAGGAATGTCAAGTACTACCGTGTCATTAAGTGTAGTGTTTGTGTAGGAGTTGTCTGTTAGTGTCCATGTTGTCTGATTTAAAGATGAATAAATCGTATTTGATGTCATGTTGTTGTCAATGAACTTATTGTTTGACATAGTACCCAAAGATGAATCTGAGTAGATAAGATTTCTTGCATGATAATTATTTTTAAACTCATTGTTTAACAAGTTTAATGTAGATTCAGCCACTATTATACTTGCCCTATCGATTTCAGTAGCTTCCACATAATTGTCCTCGAATATACAGTTATCAATGGTAGTATTATCCACAGCTGGAACGTAATTAGCATAGTACAGATAATATGTGAGGTATATTGTGGCTGCACGTTCTGCTGTATTATTGATGAATTTGCTATTAGTTATGTTGTGTGCTCCTGCAAGTAGTGATATTGCTCCACCGTTGAACGATGTATAGAATATATCTCCATCAATACTTCCAACGTTGTTGTCTCTGAATTCACAATTATCTATCACACCATTCTCATATCC
>MUZZ01000204.1:0-482 GCA_003266075.1 Methanosphaera sp. rholeuAM74 | reverse complement strand
CATGTAGATTGCTCCACCGTAAAATCCAGCAAAGTTATCCTTGAACTGGGAGTTATTAATGTTTAGTGTAGCACTAGAATTACTGTAAATTGCACCACCTTCATAAGCAGCCCAGTTACCATCAAAAACACTATTCTCAATATTTAGAGTAGCATTATTGAATACGCATGCACCTGCACCCATTTTCATGTCATCACTTGAGTTAAGAAAACCTAATTTATTATTGGTGAAAGAACTATTAATTATATTCATACTTCCATTATTATAAATAGCACCAGTTAATTTATCAGATAAACCACTCATGAGACTAAATTCACTATCATTTAAAGTATTGTTCTCCATAACACAATCAATCAATGAAGCATTACCATTATTATACAATAAAAATCCATAATTACCAACATTATCATCGATAGCGGTACTCATGTTATTATTGGAGAAACTACAATTTATTATAGTAAGGTTTCCATAGTTTCTAATAA
>MUZZ01000200.1 GCA_003266075.1 Methanosphaera sp. rholeuAM74 | reverse complement strand
TTCATCATTTTCTTGTGTGAATGTTTCTTTTATTGTTTTATGTAGTTCTTGATATTTCTCCTCTGTTATGTTGTACATTCTGTGGTGTTTTAGTACGTCCATTGCGTGCAGTATTCCCTTGCTGTATGTTCCTGTGCAGTGGGTTATCGCTATTTGTGTGTCTAGGTAGTATGGTGTGTCTATTTTTTCTGTTGTGAGTAGGATGTTTATCTTGCACATGGAGTGTTTTTCGTTGGTGTTTTCTGTAAGGTATTTAAGTGTTTTGAATTGTTTGAGGTTTTGTTTGTTGAAGAGTTCATCGATTCTCATCTTGGCCAGTCCTCCATTATTATTTTGTATTCATTGTCTTCTTTTCTGGTTTGTATCTTATTGTTTTTTAGGTCTACTATGTCATGCTTTTTGTTTGTTATTATGTATGCCTGTGCTTGTTGTGGGTTTATGTTGTATTTGGTGTAGTTTTTGTAGCCGTTCTTTTCCAGTACGTCTATGAAGCTCTGTGCATAATCCCTGTATTTGAATGTTTTCTTTTTAGGTTTATCATTGGGTGAGGTGTACTCTATTATCACTTTTTCTCCTATTCCGGGGTTGAACTTGTTTATTTCACGTTCTTTTTCGTATTTCTTGTCTTCTCTTTTTTTCTGTGTGAAGTTGTCGATGAATCTGGTGATTTCGGTCTTAATCCCTTCAATTAGTCCCGCTATTTTGGTGACAGTATTGTTTAGTGTGTATGTTAGGTTGTTGTCGTTGTTTGCTTGGTTTAGGTGTAGGTATTCTAGTAAATCCCATAATTTTGATAGTATGAGTGATGGCTTTTTTAGTGTTTTGTCTTTCTTGTTTATCATTGTCAGTGCGTCTGCTACAAATAGTATGAATAGTGGTATTCTTATCATTCCTAGTGTGAGTAGGTTTAGTATCATTGATAGTATTGACCATTGTATTATGAATGATATTATGTGTAGGTATTTTAATATTTCCATTATATTCATGTTGGGAGTGTTGTTATACTTGTTTTGCATTTTAATCAATTCCAGTACTTTATTTACTTTTGGTTATTATAATTATATGCTCACCTTACTATATAAACATTACTCCAAGTAAAATAATAATAATAAAAAGGGTGGTGGTTATGGTGGAGGTTAAACACTAATTTACTCTACAAGGTTTGCTCCAACATTAGCAGCTAATTCTAGTTGGTCTTCTTTGCCTTCAATTACTCCAGGAACATTGTTATCAACTAGTACTACGAGGTCTGCTAACTCGAAGCCAAGAAACTCGAATGCCTTGAACTGTACTTCCAGTGTCTGCCTGAATGCGTCAGGATCAGGTGTTCCCTGTGTTATGATGAATGACACCTTCTTCTTACCATATGTTTCAACAAATGGGAACTGGAAGTATGAATACAACCTATCAAGTACCAATTTCATCTGAGCATTTACATCAAAGAAGTATACTGGTATTGCAAAGATCAATGCATCACATTCTTCTATTGCCTTATATATCTGTGTCATGTCATCGTCTATTGCACATTTACCCTCATGTGCCTTACAATAGTTATCTCCTTGACATGCAGTAATGTTCATCTTATTAGAGTCAAATAATGTAATTTCTGCTCCTTTTGTTTCTGCTGTTTCTAATGCCTTCTGTAATGCTATTCTAGCGTTACTATTATCTCTTGGGCTAGTATTTATTCCTACTATTTTCATAATATATCACCTATTACATTCTATATTTAATCCTATGTTTAACAGAGTATTAAAAGTTTTTTATATTAATTAACCTAGTACAACCACTAATAATCTCCTCAGCTATTGCATAAACATATTAATAGAACTCAATCAACTCCTTAATCATATCCATTAATAACCGAATAATTCACGTGTCCTACTCATCAAATCAACGATATCAACACCAAATGGGCATCTAGTCATACACTCACCACAACCAATACAACTGTCAGCGTGGACTGCCAGGTTTTCATAGTGTTCGGCAATACTTGATGGTATCGTGTCATGTATTACTGCTAAATCATAGAACTTGTTTACCATGGCAATGTTTATTTCTGATGGACAAGGACTACAGTGACCACAATAGGTGCAACTACCCATAAAGGAATGTTTCTTCGCAGTAGCTAGTATCCTATTATAATCCCTATCCTCGTTGCTAGCATCCATGTATGATAAAGCCATCCCTAGTTCGTCCACGTTTTCTACTCCCACCAGCACTGACTTGGATGATGGTCTTGTCAGTGCATAGTGTATGCATTGAACTGGTGTGAGTGCAGTTTCAAAAGGTGAATCATTTTCATTCAACAATCTTCCACCAGCAAAGGGCTTCATCACAGTTATTGATGTATCCGTGTCCTCACATAACTGGTAGAGTTTGTTTCTAATTGGCTGTAACTTATTCAATGAATCATCATATTTATCCTTGTCAAAGTAGTCATCCAGTACTACCGGGGGCATCATATCAAATGCTGGGTTAGCACTGATCATTATCAGCTCTATATCCTCATTCATGGCAGCCTTCATTGCTACTACTGGGTTATGTGTACTTAAGCCTATGTGGTGTATAGTTTCATCATCCTTTAGCTTGTAGACGTACTCCATGAATTCTCCATTGATTATTTCATCATATTCTGTTACTTCATCGACGTAGTGTATCATACCAAAGTCTATGTAATCTGTATTCAACCTTTCTAGTAGGTCACTGAATGCTTCTTTTACCTTATCCATTTGTCGTGTCCTGACATATTGGTTGTTCTGCCATGTTGAGCCGATATGTCCCTGTATCCTCCAGTATTTTCTGTTATCTCTTATTGCTTTTCCTAAATTGCTTCTAACCATGGGGTCTGACATCCAGCAGTCTAGGAGGTTTACTCCGTTATCACAGCAGCAGTCCACCATTTCTTTTACCTCATCATATGTTTTGGATTCCATCCACTCTGCACCAAAGCCGATTTGACTTACACGGACTCCTGCAATGCTATTATATTTCATTCTTAATCACCTTCTGCCATCATATTTATTCATGTTAACCTAGTATAACTTTACTATATCTTTTCTAGTTAATTAAGCTTACAATCAATCATAACAGTTGAAATCATAGTATTACACTATCATACCTAAGAATCATACTATAGATTAAGATAATTATCGCACACCCTCAATCCAGATTTATACTATGAGAGCTATCAGTATTATACTCCACTTAAGATTTCTAACAGAAATTTTCTAAGTACTTGTCCCAGACAACGAAAAATTAATCCATACTTTCATATTTTATATTTTAAATAATTCTGAATTTCAATATTGATAAATATATGACTCTAAAGATTATATACTTGCATTTATACCTATTTAAATTAAATAATAATAGTTTTGAAAATGGAATTTAACTAATGTTAATTCATGAAGTTGAGACTCATCCTGATGTGGAAAATATGGGAGGTATGATAGTATAAAAGCATATTACCTGTAGTATAATCTTGTATAATGAAAAATCTTTGATAATTTAAATATGTCTAAAATGAAGTTTAAAAGCAAAATGGAGTTGAAAATGGGGGTGGACGATGAAAAATTAAACATACTCTATCAGTCTTGCCATCAACACACTAATTCCAACCCCCATCTAGATGCTTAATCTATCAGTCACAAACAGATTTCTACCGTGTAACTGTGAAAGTCATAGTTGCATTTACACTATTGTATACTGAGTTTCCATTGAATGTTGCTGTCACGTTATTTGTTCCTACCTTGGTTGTTGTATAGTTTAGTTTGAAGTTTCCGTTTGTATCTGTTTTTGTCGTATAGTTTGCACCGTTGATTTTTAGTGATATTGTTGCATTTGTAATTGNNTTGTTAATACTTATTTTCGTATCTTTCTTGTCTACTGTGAATGTTTTAAATGTGGTTACACCATTATATACAGAGTTTGCGTTGAATGTTGCTGTAATATTGTTTGTTCCTACCTTAGTTGCCGTGTAATTAAGAGCATAAACTCCATTTGCATCAGTTTTAGTGGTATATTTCACGTTATTAATCATCAGGACAATCGTTGCATTCTTTAGAGCTTCTCCACTGCTTCTAGTGAGTTTTCCTTTTATTGTTATCCTGTCGGAGTACTGTGTGCCTGTGATGTCATTTAATGTTATCTTCGTGTATTTTTTGTCGACTATGAATGTCTTAGATGCGTTTGCACTGTTGTATGCAGAGTTTCCGGCAAAGCTTGCTTTCACATTGTTTGTTCCTACTTTGGTAACTGTATAGTTTATTGCATAGATTCCTTTTGTGTTTGTTTTGGTGGTGTATTTTACGCCATTAACTGTTAGAGTTATTGTTGCATTTGTGAGTGGTTCTCCAGTGTTTCTCGTGAATTTTCCACTTATTGTTATCTTGTCGGAGTATTCCGTGTCTGGTATGTAGTTAAGTGTTAGTATTGTGTCCTTTTTACTTACCATGAATGTCTTGGACGTATTTGCACTGTTGTATACAGAGTTTTCGGCAAAGCTTGCTTTTACATTGTTTGTTCCTATCTTGGTCGTGGTATAGTTTATTGCATATTTTCCATTTGTGTTTGTTTTGGTGGTGTATTTTATGCCATTAACTGTTAGGGTTATTGTT
>MUZZ01000153.1 GCA_003266075.1 Methanosphaera sp. rholeuAM74 | reverse complement strand
TTCCTGCACAGATTCCAAGCATTGTTGAAGGATCTATCTCTAGATGAGTATGTTCTGGGGTTAACTCTTCTTCAAACATTGCAATATATGCATTTTCCTCTTCTTCTGCATCGATGTATTCGATAATTCCTTGATTTATTAAGTCAAACCATTTAACGTCGCCACTAACGACGCCTTCAATTATTTCACTAGTTAGTTTAGATTCACCATTTTCAACTATTACTAATGGTCTTCTAGCACGTCCTGGATCAGTGAATATGAATATTTCATTGTTTTCTTCATAATATGTGATATTAAGTTCGTTTGTTAATTCGTTGGAACGTCTTTTGGCTTTGACTTCTTCAACAAATTCCTCTGGTTCTTCAGTTGTTCCAACTAATTTACCATTTATGTATATTTTAACTGTTGCCATTATATTTCTCCTTTAATAAAATATTTTTCAACTAATCTAGTCCATGTTCCAATGGTGTTATATGTTTTAAACCTCGGATATCTTTCTCCATACTTTTTAAAGGATATCCTTCAGATATTTTTGTTATAACAGCTAAGTTTTTAACCAGACCACAGTTTGGTCCTTCTGGTGTTTCGTTAGGACAAATCTTACCGAATTGTGTTGGATGTAAATCTCTTGCCTCGAAGTGAGGTTGACTACGTGATAATGGTGAAACTACACGTTTAAGGTGTGATAGTGTTCCCATGTAACTAGTCCTGTCAAGTAACTGACTTACACCTGCTCGACCACCAACCCAGTTTCCAGTAGCAATTGCATGTTTAATGTTTTCTGTTATGACGTCAGACCTTACTGCCTGTTTAACTGAAGGTTCTTTCCCCCTAGATAAACTACGTTCAAGCTGGTATGTCATATCCCTAGTTAAACTTGTGAATGCAACTCTGAATAGGTCTTCCATAAGGTCTCCAGACACTCTTAATCTTTTATTAGCATAATGGTCCTTGTCGTGTGGTTCACGTTCACCATTAATTACTTGTAATAGCATGTCTGTCATCTCTGCAAGATAAACTGCTTTATCGATACGGTCTTCTGGTCCGACACCTATATGTGGTAGAAGATAACGGTCGATAACATCTTCTGCCCTTTTAATACGGTATTCTTCTGTCATACCTTTAGCTACACGATTACCGATGTATTTTACAGCATCATACTGATTTTCTATGCCAGTTGTCTGAATATCATCTATTAATAAAAACTGTGTGTTAATATCATCAGATACACTATTAACTAAGTCCACATCTCTTTCAAATCCTAGTGCCCTTAACAGGATTACTAGAGGAATTTCCCCTGGCACATATGGGAATGAAATCCTTAAAAACACACCTTTTTTATGAGGTTTTCTGTATTCTAAAGTTATTCTAGCACGAAAACCACTTTTAATAGATGTTACAACGGCTCTTGCACGTCTATCTGCTTTATCTTTCTCATTTTGTTCTAATATAATTTTGTTAGGAGCTATTTCCTCCATTGTTACAATAGCCCTTTCTGAACCATTGACAATAAAGTAACCTCCTGGATCTTGAGGATCCTCACCGACTTTCTCTAATTCCTTTGAACTCAAACCATATAAGTGACATGCCTTTGATTTAAGCATGACAGGTAACTCACCTATATACACTTTTTCCATTTCGTAATCTTCACTGTCACCCTTTACTAGTGCCATTTCAAGATACATATGGGCAGAATAGTTAAGATTTCTTAACCTTGCTTCTGCTGGTTCTATAATACTTTTTGATCCATCTGCTTCTTTGATGAATGGTTTAACTATTTCAACATCACCTGTTTTAATAGTGTACTCACCATGATCTAATGTTATAGGCTCTGTGATGTCAACGATTTCCTGAATCTTGTTGTCCAAAAAATCATTATAAGAGCGTATATGATGGTCTACAACATCGTATTGATCAAAGAACGAATCAACTAAAGACCATGAGTTTTTGGTCATATATCCATCTCCCAATGTGAAAAGAATCATACAAAAGCAATAAATACACACTAAATCATTAATGCTTAGTATTCTTTTCGAAAATATTTCGTTCGACTACGGTATTCCTAATGGAATATATTTAAACTCTAAAATTATAACGATTCGTAGAATAGTTGCCCCAAATCAAAGCAATCGTGCATTATTATAATCATGAAGTGATGGTAATAGATTACAAGATAACAAACAATTGAATGTTAAACACTGTTAACATGAACTTCGATTAAGAAATTACTACACAAAAAAAGTTAAATATCATATTAAGCATGAATCAGCCCATTATAATAAAATTCAAATAAGATATAACAATTATTAACTAAAAAAATGACGATGAAATCCCCTACCAATTTAAAAAAAAATCAAACAGCAGGTTATCATGTTCAATATATTCCCAACAGAATATACCATAATAATTATAACTTAATTAATGAAATTAATACTATAAATTAAATCCATAAATAATCCATCACTTAATCTAATAAACACTTATTCGCTATTAATTAGGTCTATAAAAATTTATAAAAATTCTATAAACATAACTAGTGTGTAATAACTTCATAGAGTACTTATTAAACATCATTACAAATTTATCATTATATTAAATATCATTAAAATTTTTAGCCTATAATATCTCAAAATAAGATAATACGTTCTAAAAATCTTTTATTTCACACAATTAATTTTTTAAGTAAAACAGTAATACTCTATTTTACCATGAATAGATATAAACCTAAATCCACCGATATAAAATGGTTTAGGATTTAACTCTACAAATTAATACGTATACAATATGTTTGTTCTTCATATAATAAAAAGTTATAGTTTTTTGATTTAAATAAAAAAAGTTAAAATAAGATATATATTATTCTCTAACAGATCTATAAGCTACAAATACCCCTGCTGTTTCACTTTTACGTGTGATTTTAAGAACATCGCCAACTTTTGCTCCTATTACTTTAACAACTGGGTCAGAAGGTAATATTTTAGGTAATTGTTCTATATTAATATTTAAATCATCGAGTACTTCCTGAGCTTCCTCATCAGATAATATTACGTGTTCTGGAACAAGATCATGTTGTAAAATATCGTTTTTTGTAATAAGTATTCCCCCACAATAAGATTATATAATATTTTAAAAACCATAATATAAATAAATTAAGATTTTAATGTAATATGAAATAATTAGAATAAGATAAATTATAAGCGGGCCCGACGGGAGTTGA
>MUZZ01000202.1 GCA_003266075.1 Methanosphaera sp. rholeuAM74 | reverse complement strand
CTCTTTAAATGTTGATTATTGTTTCTTAATTGATTGTTTTGATTCTTTAACCTACTGTTTTCTAGTTTAATCTCTGAATATTTAGTATTTTCATTGTCTGGAATTGGAGTACTCACTGTGTTCTTTGAGAGAATATTATTATTTATTAAATCTTCTATATTCTTGGAGTAGTTATTGGTATCACCTTTATCTGTTTTAATCTTCTCCAAATATTTATTCCATATATTCTCATCAATGTTTAAAGTCACTGACACGTTTTCTGTTTTGTTAGTAGTCATATTCACAGTTTTCCCTTTTTATATTTATATATGTATATATAACTTTCTTAAATATATTTCTAATTATTTTATTTTACTTCAATTTTATTCCTTTCGTCTATTCTCATAATAATCTGTATTTCAATTTTATTGATATACATCACCACTATCTTTTTATATATTTCAATCATATCCATCATGTTTTTAATAATTGTGCCCATTTAAATTAAGGGTAATACTGATATCTATCATAATAATTATGCGTAACTGTAATATACTTCATCTTTTCAATTCTTTAATATCTTCTGGGTATCTGCCAAGTAATCTATCCATCAAACTCATAGCATCCAACTGCTTCATAACCATCCTATAATTATTCTCCTTAATCTCTAACGAGTTAACTTCCTCTTGGAGTTGCCTCTGACGTTGATCACTATGGTTCTTATCATTACTTAACTTCACATATTCCTTACGTTTCTGCTCAAGTTCCCCTTTAATGTTCTCATAATCCTGACGAACATTATCAGCATCAACCTTATTAATTTTAATCAATTCCTCTTGTTTTTCAATAGTGGCGTTCAACCTTACTTCTGATTCTTCCAAAAGAGAAATCTTCATGAGCAAATTCTCATTTTCACCCTTTAATTTAGCATAATTAACCTCTAAATCATTATTCTTTTTAGTGATATCATCTAAATCATTCCTAACAGTAGAAAGACTACTACTCATAGTTTCATTCTCATTAGTCAATGAATCAAATTTCTCACTTAAATTACTATAATCCTTATCCAACTCTTCAAACTGTTTCTTCAACTTATTTAACCTAGACTGACTCTTGTCTTCTTCAATTTCATTGCGTTTTAAACGTTCGTTTTCTTCTTCAAGAACAGAAATTTTCTTTTTCAAATTGTAAACTTCAGAATTTATTTGAGAATCATTGGTTTCCTTTAATTTTTCATTTTCATCCTCTAATAATTTAATCCTTTTTTCTAAATCATCATTTAAGTAATATTTCTCAATCAAATTCTCTATAGTTGGTGAAATAAAGCCTTTACCTTTTGAACTACCAGTTTCTTCTTCCAATTTACTGATATACTTATCCCAAACTTTCTCGTTAATATTTAATGAAACACGTTTTCCCATAATAATCTCCACTTAATTATTGGACATAATTTTCAATATAAATAACTATCATGAACAATTCTTTAGAGGTAATAACCTATGTTACTTGGGGTAACTTTCATGTTACCTGAGGTAATAAACTATGTTACCTGAGGTAACTTTCTCATTATATATAATAATTTTTATATTTTGTTATTTATATATTATTCTTAAAAGATTATCAAAATACAACATTTCATAAAACTGATTATACAATCAAATTTTTAAATTTGAAGTTATATTAGAGCATTTTTATATACAAAATTAAGACTTGAAAAATGAATGTTGCACAGACATATCTGAGCTAACATAGAGGTAACATAGAGGTAACATAGAGGTAACATTGGGGTAACATTGGGGTAACATTGTTGGAGTAATCTCTAATTAGTGGCAACTAGAGTATATTGTTGTAAGTATCATCATATTTGGATTATGACTAAAATATCAAAATCCCAGTTATGGATAACTTATAAATATCATGTGTTATATAAATTATAGTATAGATTGTTTTCTTATTTTTTTTAGTCCTTTAGGGTAGTGGCAATCCTACGAGACTCTGGATCTTGTGACGGCGGTTCGACTCCGCCAAGGACTATATCTTATTAAATATTATTTAGCTTTTCGTGGTGATTTTATGGATGATTATTTTAGTAGTTTAATCTTTGAATCTGACTTCTTTGATGTTGAACTTCGTGATAACGCAGTAGTCGTTTATTTGAAGTCCAGTAACAATGTTCTAAGTTCATCATGGCTTAATGGTGGTTATTTTGAGGACGCCACTTCCATTATTAATCAATCCTTAACTACTGACGATTATTCCTTTGTCGAACACAATGGTAGTGAAGCATTTCAGAAAAAACGTATGTCCGAGTTAGGATTAGATTCAAGTAATTCTATGGGTTTATTAACATCAGCATCTATGGATAACGTTTCTATTTCAACTAAAGAATATAAGAATCTGTCTGTAACTAGTATAGTAACGGCTGGTGCTGATAAGAATGGTGTAAAGGCTGGTGATACAGCATCATTCTATGAAGAAAACAATAAATATTATCCAAATACTGGTACAATTAATATCATCACCTTGATTGATGCTAATCTTGACGCTGGTGGACTAGTAACTGCTTCCATCACACTTACTGAGGCTAAAACTAGCGTGTTATCTGATTTGAAGGTTGAAAGTCAGTATTCCAATTTCATAGCTACTGGTACTGGTACTGATGGTTTGTCTGTGGTGTCTAATAAGGATAGTGATAACCACTTGGAGAATGCTGGCAAACACTCTAAGTTAGGTGAATTAATTGCTTCTAGTGTACGTGAAGCTCTCTTTGATGCATTATATCTTCAGACATTCATGTCATATGAGTATCAGTCAACTGTTCTTAGTCGTATGTCCAGATTCAACGTTTTCTTTGATGATTTCTTTGAAAAAAGTGGTTTTACTTCTAAGGTCGACTATGCATCAATGTTTTACGAAGTAAACAAGGACAATTCTACTGTATCAGTAGTTAGTTCTATCCTGAATCTGGTTGATGAGGTCAATGTAGGATTACTGGAGTTAAATGATGTGGCTGGTACAATAGTATATCTCTTGGACAGAATATGTCCATCTAATGAAAAGAAGGGGTTATCATCTGTGGATGATGTTATTGGGTTAATAGTTTCAACATTAAACAATAAAATAAAAGAAGGGGAACTTATTTAATTAGTAATATGGGTAAATCTATCTTTTTAAGTACGAACTGTGCAAAGCTTCCCAGTACAACACTTTTTAAGCCTGTTGCCCCAAGAGTTCCCATCACTATTAGATCGGCTTCACTTTTTCTAGAAATTATCATCACATCATTTTTTGGGCTACCATATATTAATAGGTCTTCACTTTTCACTTCTTTTTCGTTTGCATAGTCTCTTATTTCATTAATGTATTCTTTTCCCTTGTCTTCGAGTATGTCAAAACTTTTTGGTTGTCGTTGGTCTATTATGTGGGTTACAACTACGGTTGCATTTAATTTTTCTGCTAGGTCTACTGCTTGTCTTCCAGCTCTCTGTGAGTATTCTGAGCCATCTGTAAGTACTAATATTCTCTCATACATTTTCAATCACCGTTATTTTATTCTAGTTCTTCTATTTCTATGAACTTGTTTATTGCCTTTGTTGGTTTTGCTTCTAATACTAGTTTACCATTGTTGATTAGTATGCTTCTTGTTGATACTTCTTTTACGAAGTCCATGGTGTGGCTTACCAGTATTATTGTTGTCTCGAATTTTTCGTTTATCTTTTTTAAGGAGTTTGCTACTATTCGTAGTGTCAATGGGTCTAGGTCTCCGAATGGTTCATCTAATATAAGTATTTCTGGGTTTGATGCTAGTACTGTTGCTATTGCTACTCTGACTTTCTGTCCTCCAGATAGTTCTATGAATTGCCTGTTTAGTAGTGGTAGTGGTAAGTCTAGTGCATCGAATATTGGCGTGATTTTTTCTATCACTTCCTCTGTCTTTGTTGGTGGGAATAGGATGTTAAGAATTTCTGGGCTTAGGTTCAGTTTTTCTAGCTTTATTATGGCTTCGTTTCTTGATAAGTCCGTCAGTTGATATAGTACGTCCAGGGTTTCATCGGATATTCCTGCTTCTTTTGCTATTTTCACTGCATTTTCGTATGTTTCATCAGTTTTTGGTGATAGATGGGTTGCTATTTGTTCGATTATTGGTGTGTGTGGTGTTAGTGCAAACTCTTGGTGCATGAATCCCATATTTTTTCTTATGTTCATCCTGTTTTCACCATAATCGGTCATATCAGTCCATGTATCGTTGGTAAGTATTTTTATCTTTCCACTATCTGCTTTTTCAAATCCTGCTATCATCTTAAGTATTTCTGTCTTTCCACTACCTGTTGAACCAATTATTGACAGTATTTCTCCCCTGTTAACGTTGAAAGTCACGTCTTCTATTGTAAGTACGTGTCCTCCCTTGTATAGGTAGAAATCCTTTGTCAGGTTTTCTACTTTAATTATTGTTTCGTTGCGTTTTAGGTCTGCTATTGGATATTCATCTACTTCATCTTTCAGGAAGTTTGATATGACTGTGTCAGGACTGTCGACCTGCTCTACTTTTCCGTTGTACATTAGCATTATCCTGTCTGCTAGGTATTCCTGTATTTCTGGCTGATGACTTACCATTATAACGGTTGTAGCGTATTTTGCGTTAATGGTTTTAATGGTTTTTAGTACTTCATTTTTTACTTTTGGGCTACTCATTGTTGCTGGCTCATCCAGTAGGAGAATTTCTGGTTTTTTTGCTAGTTGTCTTGCAAGTACTAGTCGCTGTTTTTCTCCACCACTAAGTACTGGTGCGAAGTGGTTTGCCTTGTCTTTGAGTCCNNNCCGAATGATCTTTGTAAATGTATTGCTGTCTTTTCTTTTAAGTCGTTTTTGTATGATGAATAGTTTTTGGGGGTGATTTCCAGGTCGTCTATTATTATTTTTCCTTCATCAAATTCTTCGACTCCTCTTAGTATTCTCATGAGTGTTGATTTTCCTGATCCACTTATTCCCATTATCCCAAATATTTCCTCGTCGTGTACTTCAAATGAAACATTATCTAATGCCTTTATCTTCATATTATTATCTAATTTATATATCTTCGTCAGATTTTCTACTTTTATCATTTAATACACCAACTTCTCCTACTTATGATATATGTTTCTTTTCTTTTAACTAACTATCTAATTATAGTGGTTGTCCATGTATGTGTTTGTTTTATGTTGCTGTGGTGGATGCTTTAATATATTATGCTGATAAATATCTATGGATTTAACATATAGATAGTATAATTATAATTGGATATCATTACTAACACTTAGCACATGATTTCCAGTAGTTCTGTTGCATCTGTTTCTCATTTTCTGGTATTTCTACGTCGAATATTTTTTAGTGGTTGTGCTATTGCCTGTGGTGTAAGGTTAGATTATCCTAGTTTCATTGTTTTTGATTTAGTAATGCTTTCTTTTTAGATTTTGTGACAATTGTTTGTCGGATATTTTTTGAGTTAGTTTTGATGGATATGCATAGGTTTGACTCCTTGAATTTTCAGTTTTTTGTGATACTCGTGCATCCTAGAGTTCTGATTAGTTCTATGTTATATGCTCCTTCTATTAGTTTTATCCATGAGCCTTTCTCTGCGTGAGCTAGGATGTTTTTTCTACTAACTATCATTTATGGGTTGGTGTTGTAGTTAGGTAAAAATCTAGTTTTGATTAGTAATTAGGTTTTTTAATTTTCTTTTTTTATTTCTAGACTTTTCATTTCATTTTA